>JBHADS010000286.1:0-2956 GCA_041855185.1 Lautropia sp.
CTGGCTGAACTGGTATTTCGTGGCCGGACGCCTGCGTCTCTACACCGAGCGCGTCGGCAATGCGCTGACCATGCCCGACTACTTCACCAATCGCTTCGAGGACGGCTCCAATCTGCTGCGGATCTTCTCTGCGCTCGTCATCCTGATCTTCTTCACCCTGTACTGTGCCTCCGGAGTGGTCGCCGGCGCCCGCCTCTTCGAGAGCATGTTCGGCATTCCCTATGACACCGCGCTCTGGGTCGGCGCCTTCTGCACCATCGCCTACGTGTTCATCGGCGGCTTCCTCGCCGTCAGCTGGACCGACACCATCCAAGCCTCGCTGATGATCACGGCACTGATCATCGCGCCGCTGATGGTGATCCATGCCGACGGAGGCGTGGCCAACAGCCTGAACACCATCGAGCACATCAAACCCGGCGCCCTCGACCTGATCGGCAATCTCGACATGCTGGCCATCCTGTCACTGGCCGCCTGGGGGCTGGGCTATTTCGGTCAACCCCACATCCTGGTGCGCTTCATGGCGGCCGAGTCGGTCAAGACCATTCCCAATGCCCGCCGCATCAGCATGACCTGGATGGTGCTCTGCCTCGTCGGCGCAATCGCTGTCGGTTTCTTCGGCATCGCCTATTTCGCCGGCCATCCTGATCAGGCCGGGGGGCTGGCCAGCAATGCCGAAACCGTCTTCATCCAGACCGCCCGCGTGCTGTTCAACCCGTGGCTGGCCGGCATGCTGCTGGCCGCCATCCTGGCGGCCGTGATGAGCACGCTGTCCTGCCAGCTGCTGGTCTGCTCCAGCGCACTCACGCAGGATCTCTACAAGACCTTCCTGCGCAAGGAAGCCTCCCAGACCGAACTCGTCTGGTTCGGCCGAGCCATGGTGCTGGTGGTGTCGGTGGTGGCGATCTGGCTGGCCGCAGACCCGAACAGCAAGGTGCTGCAGCTGGTCAGTTACGCCTGGGCCGGCTTCGGCGCCGCCTTCGGTCCCGCCGTGATCCTGTCGCTGCTGTGGCCCCGGATGAACCGCTTCGGCGCGATGGCTGGGATGCTGGTCGGCGCCGCCACCGTCATCCTGTGGAAGAACGCCGAATGGGCCGGTGAGCTGGCACGCATGAAGGATGTCTACGAGATCATCCCCGGTTTCATCCTCAGCACGGCGGCCATCGTGATCGTCAGTCTGATCACGCCGCCGCCCTCGGCCAGCATCCGCAGAACCTTCGATGAAGTCGATGCGGAGATGAAACAGCGCTGATCGGAATGCCGGCCGGCGGCGGCCGGGCGACCTCAGTCTTCCGCCTGCCGCATGGCCGCTTCCCACAGATGGCGCGGCACCTGGGTCTGCAGCCGCTGCAGCACCCAATCCTGCAGCTCCCCGCTCAGCGCACTGCCCTCATGCGGCACCACGTCGGCGGTGATGTCGGCCTTCAGCCGCACCAGCTGCTCGGCCGTGTGCACCGTGTGCCGGAAGTGCACCGCCTGATTCTGCTTGCCGTGCAGCAGATGCACCAGCACATCCTCGGGCACCAGCTCGGGGAGCGGGGCAAAGCGGCCGCCCACTGCCGTTACCCGCGCGCAGATGCGCGGCTCGCCGGGCGACAGCGCAGCGGCCAGCGCCATCGTCGCCCCCTCTCCCACTCCGAGCAGCGCCGTCGCCGTCGGCGGCACCTGCCACTGCGCCTGACAATGGCGCACGCAGCGGATGAAGCCCGGCAGCGCCTGCTCGACCGCCGCAGCCAGGTCCGCCTCGTCGAAGCGCTCAAGCCCAGGGTATTCCGGCGACGGCACCATCAGCCAGCGCCCTCCCTCAGCCATCGGCAGCGGTCCGCTCACGATGACGATTGCCGCCGCCGGAAAGGCTTCGGCCAGCCGCGTCGCCATCGGTTCCAGCGCCGTTGCCTCCTGCCCCGCATCCGCGCACAGCATGAACAGTTGCCGGGCGGCCTCTGCCGCCGGTTGTCGGATGATCCGCAGCTTTTCCACCATCTTTCTTCCCTGTTGTAACCAGACAGCCGCCATGCTGCCACAATAACGCCATGTCTGATCCGATCTACACCCCCGAGACCCTGAGTCGTGCCGACCTCGATGCCAGCCGGGGAAGCTGGCTGCTGGAATTCGGCGCCAACGGCTGCCCCTACTGCGTGGCCGCCGCCCCCTTCGTGCAGCAGGCGCTTGCCGGCCATGCCTCGATCAAGCACATCCGCATCGAGGATGGACGGGGACGCCCGCTGGGACGCTCCTTTGCGGTCAAGCTCTGGCCGACGCTGATCCTGCTGTGCGATGGTCAGGAAGTCGCGCGCGTCATCCGCCCCCAAAGCGCTGAGGCCGTATCGGAGGCGCTCGGCCTGCTCGACTGATCGGGTGCTCGACCGATGGCCTGTCCGACCCTGCCCTCGAATCTGCGGAGTGTGCTCCGCGTCGTGCTCAGCCACTATGTGCTCAACGGCATCACCGCCTGTCTGGGCCTGCTGCTGATCTCGCTGGCCATCAAGACCTGGATCAACCCCTACGCCGCCTCCGTGGCTCTGATCGGGGTGGTGGCCGCCACCCCGCCCGATGTGCCGGCCCCCCGGCGAGGCAAGCTGCGCCACCTGTTCCCGGCCTTCATCATCGGCCTGCCCCTGTTTCTCTGCATCCAGTGGCTGGCCGCCAGCCCGATCCAGCTCGGCATCGCGCTGGTGCTGTTCTCCTTCCTGGCCTTTCTGGCGATGGCCTGGGGCAAGCGCGGTGTGCCAGTGGCGATGGGCATGATGTTCACCGTGATCTTCTCGATCGCCGCCAGCCGGCAGGATCACGCCTCGAGCGATCTGCTGCAGAACACCCTCTATTTCGGGCTGGGCGCCGGGCTCTATGTGCTCTGGGCGACACTCACCAACCTGATCTTCAATGCCCGCTACCGCGCCCAGTCGATGGCCGACGTGCTGCTGTCGCTGGCCGACCTGATCCGCATCGACGCGCAGCA
>JBHADS010000287.1:0-2608 GCA_041855185.1 Lautropia sp.
CCGCACCCGCTCGGCCTTGCGATTCAGATTGTGGCGCAGATTGTCGAGCAGGCCGCTCCAGGTCGAGGTGCGCATCACGTTCAGATGCTCGGCGATCGGGTTCATCACCGCGATCGGCTCGATCTCCGGCGAGAAGCGACGGTCGTCCTCGCGCGCCACGAAGCTGAAATTGACCACCTCCTGATAATCGCGGGCGGCCCAGCGACGCTTCAGCGTGTAGGCATCGGTCTGATTTCCGGGCACCGGCTGCATCCGGATGCGCGCCAGCGGCGGACGGGAGGGAATGCGCTCGTATCCGTGCAGCCGGATCACCTCCTCGATCAGATCCTCCTCGATCGTCAGATCGAAGCGGCGCGCCGGCGGGGTGACGGCAAAGACCACATCATCGGCTGCCGGCGGGCGCACCGTGTCGGCGGCGGCACGTGCTGCGTCCAGGCGCTCGAACGGCAGATCCAGACGCCGGAAGACGCTTTCGCAATCCTCGGCCGTCAGGGGCAGCCCGCTGACCCGGCGCAGACGGGACAGACGCAGACGCACCGGCTTGCGCTCGGGCAGACCCGTCACCTGATCATCGACCGGACCCGGCTGGCCACCGCAGATCGACAGCACGAGCTGGCTCAGGTATTCGAGGTGCTCGACCACGCTCTCGGCATCGACCCCGCGCTCGAAACGCTGGGCGGCATCGGTGCTGAAGTTGTAGCGGCGCGGCCGCCCCATGATCGCATTCGGCCACCAGAAAGCAGCCTCCAGATAGACATCGGTGGTCTCCAGGCTGACGGCCGTGCCATCACCGCCCATGATGCCCGCCAGGCTGACCGGCCCTTCGGCATCGCAGACCACGCCAACCGGCAAGCCCTGCCGGTCCGGCCCCAGCGCCACCGTCTGCTCGTTGAGCAGCTTCAGTTGCTCGCCTTCCCGGCCCCAGCGCACCACGATCCGGCCGCCACGCAGCTTGCCCAGATCGAAGATGTGGGTCGGACGGCCCAGCTCCAGCAGCACATAGTTCGAGATATCGACCAGCGCCGAGATCGAACGCTGACCCGCCCGTTCCAGTCGCTGCTTCATCCACGCCGGCGTTTCGGCCCGGGCGTTCACGCCCCGGATCACCCGGCCGGCGAAACGGCCACACAGCTCGGGCTGCTCGATCGACACCGGCACCCGGTCCTCGATCGTGGCAGGCACCGCCGCCATCACCGGGCCGGTATAGGGCGCATCGGCCAGCGCCGCCACCTCGCGCGCCACCCCCGTCACCGACATGCAGTGCGCCAGGTTCGGCGTCAGCTTCAGCTCGAAGATCTCCTCGTCCAGATCCAGCGCCGTGCGCAGATCCGCCCCCGGCTCCAGACCGGCCGGCAGTTCGAGGATGCCGGCATGGTCATCGCCCATGCCCAGCTCGCGGCCCGAGCACAGCATCCCGCCGCTCTCCACACCGCGCATCCTGGTTTTCTTGATCCGGAAATCGCCCGGCAGCACCGCCCCCGGCAGCGCGCAAGCCGTCACCAGCCCGGCACGTGCATTCGGTGCGCCGCAGACGATCTGCACCGGCGCCTCCTGGCCGACATCGACCTCGCAGACCTGCAGCCGATCCGCATCGGGATGCTTGGCCGCCGTGAGGATGCGCGCCACCACGACACCGCTGAACGGGGCCGCCACCGGCTCCCGGGATTCGACTTCCATGCCGCCCATCGTCAGCAGATGGTCCAGCCCACTGCCATCGAGCGGCGGATTGCAATAGTGCCGCAACCACTTCTCAGGAATTTTCATGATTCAGGACTCAATCTCGGTTTTCGGTCTCAGGCGAACTGGCGCAGGAAACGCAGATCGTTCTCGTAGAACAGGCGCAGATCATCGACGCCGTGGCGCAGCATCGCCAGCCGTTCGATGCCCGAGCCGAAGGCAAAGCCGATGTAGCGCTCGGGGTCCAGGCCAATGTTGCGGATCACATTCGGATGCACCTGCCCGGAGCCGGACACTTCGAGCCAGCGCCCCTTCAGCGGCCCGTCGCCGAAGCGCATGTCGATCTCGGCCGAAGGCTCGGTGAAGGGGAAATACGAGGGACGAAAACGCACATCGATGTCGGTGCGCTCGAAGAAGCGATGCAGAAAATCGGTGTAGACGCTCTTCAGATCGGCGAAGCTGATGTCCTCGTCGACCCAGAGCCCCTCGACCTGATGGAACATCGGCGAGTGCGTCGCATCCGAATCCACCCGATAGGTCTTGCCCGGCACGATCACCTTGATCGGCGCCTGATTCATCCGGGCATAGCGCACCTGCATCGGACTGGTGTGCGTGCGCAGCACCAGTGGCTCCTCCAGCGACTGGCCGGCAGCGGCTGCGAAACCGCCATAGAGCTGGTTCAGCGCGCTCCCCTGCGCCACGTCGCCCTGCACCGTGCTCACCGAGCGGGCCGCCTCGGCATTCAGCGGCGGACGCTGAATGTAGAAGGTGTCCGCCATCGAGCGGGCCGGGTGATTGGGCGGAATATTCAGCGCCGTGAAATTGAAGAAATCCTCTTCGATCTCCGGACCGTCGGCCACATCGAAACCGATCGAGCGGAAGATGCGCTCGATGCGCTCGATCGTCAGGCTGATCGGGTGCAAGCCGCCGA
>JBHADS010000288.1:0-11996 GCA_041855185.1 Lautropia sp.
AGATGGTGCAGCTGCTGGCGACGATGCTGCGGATGGGTCTCACCAAGCGCGATCTGGACAGGACCATGCCCCTGCATCCCAGCAGCGCCGAGGAGCTGATGACGATGTCCAAACCGGCGGTGCAGCACCGGCGGGCCTGATACGGAAAACCCCCGCTTCGTCCCGGGCAGCGGGGGTATTCCGGGCTGGAACTTTCGGGCGTGGCCGTTGTTTTGCTTGATGTCGGGGCGTGGCCGCGTTTGCGCGCCCTGAGCGGCGCCCCCCTCCTGTTCTTGGGATTGGGGAAGTGGATCGTCCAATGACGGTGTGGGAGCACCGGCTGCACCATCCTGCAACGGCATTTTCCAACACGCTGACGACAGGGCCGACCGGCGGTCGGCCGGGGCCACACGATTAAACACCTGCACAGATATTTCACGAAGGCGCACTGGCATGCTTGGCAGAAAACCAGCCCAGCCAGTCTGTCCGGGAGTCTTTTTGTGCAAACCACCGGTAGTTTGATCGAACGCAGCGCCGTCGACATCCTGCGCGAGATTCGCCAACCGATTCTTTCAGCCCTCAACCGCAGCTTTCGGAACGCCTTCGTGCATGTCGTCGACCATCTGGTCGAGCAGATCGTGTCCGAAACCTCCTGGGAGCGGCAGGATCTGCTGAATGCCTCGCTGGATCTGCTGCGCAACCAGAAAGCCGCCATCGAGAAGCACTTCGAGCAGGCGTGCGCCCGCAGTTGGCAGGAACGCACCGGCGTTGGCGCCGATGGCGCGCTGAGCACCCCGATCACCACCATCATCAACGACGAGCCGCCGACCCTGCGCCTCGTGGACGACGACATCGTCCGTGATCAGCTGCTGGTGTCGCGGATCTCGGCCCGTTCGCGCCGTCGGATGGCCGAGGAGCTGACCGACGGGTTGCGGGCGCGCTTCGGTGCGCTGCTTGGACAGGACTGGTTCGCTGAAAACGAGTATCCGATCGCACCCGACATCATCCTGGAACTGCTGCGCGAGACCCTGATGGAGTTCCAGGGCTTCGGCAATGGCAATGTCACGGCCTTTCTGCTCGACAGCTTCGAGCCGAAGCTCAGCGTCGAGCTGGCCGAGCTGTATCAGGAGGTCAACCGTCGATTGATCGCGCACCGGGTGCTGCCCGAGCTGCGCTACAGCATCGCCAAGGCACGCAACACGGCACAGGCGGCTGCACAGCAGCAGGCCGAGCCCGCTGTTAGCGAAACGAACCCTGGCGCCAAGGCCGGCGCGGGCGGGCAGGGCGGCGCAGGTCATGGCGGACCGGGAAGCCTGGGCAGCCATGCCGTCTCGGAGGCCGATCTCAGCCGCTGGGCCGATAGCCTGGGTGCTCCGGGCGGCGTGCGCGACCCCGGCACCCTGGCTTCGGCCACCCGTTATCTGGCCGATCCGCACAACTTCGGCCCCCAAGGCCAGGTCAAGGCCCAGCCCACCTCCGAGCGCCTGCTCGATGAGCTGAGCACGCTGCAGACGCTGGTTTCGGACAGCGAGAGTCCCGAGGCGGTCAATGCGCTGATCGATCAGACACGTCAGCAATCGACGGCCGCTGCCCAGCATCATGGCTCGCCGCTCGATCGCCTGATCATCGAGACGGTCGCGCAGGTGTTCCAGCACGTCTACGAAGACGATGCGATCGCCAACGCCATCAAGCAGCAGCTGCTGCGCCTGCAGGTGGCGGCCTTCAAGGCGGCGCTGATCGATCCGAGCTTCTTTGCGCGCCCGGATCACCCGATGCGCCGTTTCGTCGATCGCCTGGCCGAAATCGGCTCCGATCCGGATTTCGAGACCGAGCCGGGCTCACCGATGGTTCAGGATCTGGAGGCGCTGGTCGGCTGGGTGCTGAGCAATTTCGAGCGTGAACTGGTCATCATTGCCGAAGCCCTGGATCGCGCCGAAGGCATCGTCGCCGAGGAGATCGCACGGCGGGACGAGCGCCTGGCCAAGATCGCCGAGGCTGCCAGCAAGGCCGAGCGCATCGACGCGATCCGCCAGGAAGTGCGGCGCGGGCTGAGTGCCCGGATGAAGGCCCGCGAAATCCCGGAGCGCATCCAGCGCTTCATCATGGATTCCTGGGCCGAAGTGATCGTGCGCCTGCGTGACGATGACGAGGAGCTGCCTTTCGACGAGTCGCGTGCCGAACGCGTGCTCGATACCCTGATCTGGAGCGTACAGCCGAAGAAAGCCAGTGAAATCAAGGATCTGGCCAAACAGCTTCCGCAGCTGATCGCCGACCTGTCACGCGGTCTGGCCTTCATCGCCATGCCCAGCGGCGAACGCGAGGCTTTCCTGCGGGATCTGATGCAATGCCACGGCAAGGTCATCGAGCAGAGCAAGCAGCGCCTTCAGCAAGGCGATGCACCGTCGGCAGCGGCCATGCCGCAGCCGGCCCAGGCGTCCCCGGGGCAGGGCAGCCCGGACGAAGGGCCGGCGACCATCACCATGGCCGGACGTGCGGCTTCTCCCGGCGGTGCCACCGTCGGAGCGCACCCGGGCGCCCAGCCTGTCGCAGCAGGCTCCCCGGGCGCGAAGGGCGCGGACATCCCGGCCTTCCTGCATCCGAAAGGCATTGCGCCCGTCGAGCAGGACGAGAGCGCACAGGCCGAGCAGGGCGCCGATCCCGATTGGGACGCCGTCAGCCGCTCAGGCCTGAAGCATGGCGACGAGATCGAACGCACCGAAGCCGGCGGCGAGGTCAAGCGCTACAAGCTCGGCTGGGTCAGTCCCGCCGGTTCGATCTTCATCTTCTCGCGCTATCCGCGTGAGCACTGGACCGTGCGCCGCTTCCAGCTCAACGCGATGCTGGACAGCGGTGAGGTCAGCATCGCGCCGAGCCTGTCGCGGGTCAGTACCGTCATCGTCGCACTGTCGAACTACGAGGAAGGCGCCGCAGGCTGAGCCCGTGCGCCTTCCGGCCGCCGCCATCCGGCACCGTCTGCTTAGATGCGCCCGGCAGGCCGCGCTGCACGGGGCACGGGCCGAGGGCTCAACGGGCAGACCCGGCGCCTGCGCTGCCGGGCCTGTCTGCCGTGCGGCCTGGCAGGGCCGCCTTCATCGATTTCTACTGGGCTGCTTCGATCACCGCACAGGCCAGACGGTCGCCGGCATTGCCGGTGGGCTGCGAAGTCAGATCATCGGCCTTGGCGTGCACGATCAGCCCCCGGCCGATGATGTTCTTCTCGCCGACCCCCAGCGTCAGCTTGCTCTGCGGCACCACGATGTCGACCTGAGCCACGCCATCCTTGTCGGTGCGGATGTTGCCCAGATCGCCCACATGGGCGTTGACCTCGTTCGGGCTGCCGTGCTGTTGGCCGCTCAGACCGAAATGCCCGCCGGCGCTGCTGCCATCCGGCGCGCTGCAATCGCCTTTCTCATGGACGTGGAAGCCGTGGCTGCTTTCGGGCTTCAGGCCCGACACCTCGCCCGAGATTCGTACCTTGTCGCCCTCGTTCTCGAACTTGATCGAACCCTGGGTCCGGGAGCCCTGCGTCGGTTTCAGCTCGGCCCGCGCAGCCTGTACGCCAGTCTGTGTGCCCGAGGCGCTGCCGGTGGCAGCCTGAATGGCATCCTGGGCCTGTTGCACCTGCTGCTCATGCGCGCTGTGCCCATCGGCGGCCAGCGCCGCAAAGGGCAGGCAGCTCAGCGACAGGGCAATGGCGGTCTTGCGAAGCTTCGTCATCATCAATCTCCTCGGTGGTTTTCAGTGCATATACGCGCCAGCCGTTCCTGCAAGGCTGTCCGATGCCATGATACGGATCGGGATTGGGCCGCCGCAGAAATGCCCCGTGCCACGCGGGTGCTTGTCGAGCATGGCAGCGATCACGGGCGCCATGCCCTGTGTTCCGGTCGATCGCTTTAAGCTCGACACCACCTGGACGCCTGCAAAAGAAAGCCTCTCGGGTCGGAGCGATGTCGAAGCCCCCGGCCAGTCCGGGCGTTGATACGGTTCACTGTCTGGCATACTGTCCGTTTGGTATTTCTGGACGGATGGGCACAGGAACATGGCGACGCGCGTCGGAAAACAACAGTTGCTGGATCGGGCCATCGAGCTGTTCCGGGCCAAGGGCTACGCCGCCACCAGCATCGATGACATCGTGAAAGCCTGCGGCATCACCAAAGGCAGCCTCTATCACCATTTCAGTGGCAAGGAAGCTCTCGCGCTCGCGGCCATGGACCAGGTGCATCGCCATTTCGATGCCCATATCTTCGGTCCGCTACGGGATGCCGAGCCACCGGATGCGACAGCGCTTGCGCGGCTGAACGAAGCGGTGGAAACCTTCTTCACCGAACACCCCGACGGCTGTCTGCTGGCCAACCTCAGCCTCGAAGCCGGCGTCGACAACCCCTTGTTCATGGATCGCATCCGGCAGTTCTTCGACGACTGGCGAGCCTGCTACCAGGCTGCGTTCGCAACCCGGCATGGCGAGGAAAAGGCGAGGGCGATGGCGGAGGACAGTGTGGCCACGGTGCAAGGCTGTATCCTGATGCACCGGATCGATGGCAATCTGCAGCCGCTGCACCGTCAGCATCAGCGGTTGATCGACTGGATGGTGACGGGCTGAAAGGGGAAAGCCGGAAAGCACACGACGAGCGCGCGCCTTCATCAGGCGCCTCATGCCGCTGATCGGGGCCTGTGGCTGCTCAGATTAGGGCGTGTTCCAGAGTGTTTCGATGGCCCGTCATCGAGGCGTTCGAGCAGGATGTATGGGTTCGCACCGGCTACATGGCTTCGTTCGTGCTGCGTTGACATGCTGCGGCCTCGCCTCATAACATACCAAACGATTGGTATGTTATGAAAAGGAGCGTTTCATGTCCCACAGGAAGTCTCGGTACGCGTCGTGGCTATCCCGCTTGAAGGGCGCCGACATGCAGGTTCCGGCTCGCCAGGACCGGCGGTCGATTGCGCTGGCCTGGTTGGGCGGCTTTCTCGCCATTTCGATGGTGGCGCTGTTGAGTCAGCTCTCGGCCGCGCCGTTGATGCTCGGTTCCTTCGGCGCAACCTGCGTTCTGGTCTTCGGTTATCCGGATGTCCCGTTTTCCCAGCCTCGCAATATCGTGCTGGGCCATATGCTCAGCTCGCTGGTGGGCCTGATCGGGCTGTCGCTGCTGGGGCCGCACTGGTGGGCCGTGGGCATTGCAGCCGGCACCGCCATTGCGCTGATGATGCTGACGCGCACCGTGCATCCGCCAGCCGGCTCCAATCCGGTCATCGTGTTCATGATGCAGCCCGGCTGGGAGTTTCTGCTGACCCCGACACTACTGGGGGCTGTACTGATTGCCTTGCTGGCGACTGGCTACAACAATCTGGCACGCGCATCGAACTATCCCAAATACTGGTGATGCTCCGAAGTCAAGCGCCGCCGGAATCGCTAGCTTCGGGCGGGTTCAATGTCAGACCGTGTTAGTGTTGCAGAGAGTCGTGGGGAGCAGCAGCCCGCAGAATCGGAACCGGGAGAACGGAACATGGCGGAAAGTAACGGTCTGGAAAGCCTGCTGACCGAGGCCGAAGGCTTGATCTTCGACTGCGATGGCACGGTAGTGCAGACCCTGGAAGCCCACGAGCGCGCCTGGCAGCGCGCCTTTGCGGCGTATGGCATCCAGATGACGCACGAATGGTACTGGCAGTACACATCCATACCGGCCGATCAGCTGATCCGGAAGATGTCGCAGGAAACCGGCATCGCGCTGGATGTGCCGGAGGTGCATGGCCGGCAGATCGAGCATTTTCTGACCGAGGTCGGCCGGCTCACCCCGCATGAGCCGGTGGCCGCCATCATGCGCCGTTTCCACGGCATCAAACCGATGGCGCTGGCCTCGAACGGCGGTTCCAGGCCCGTGCTCGCAACCCTCGATGCGACCGGACTGCGCGCCTTGCTGTCGGTGGTCATCACGGCCGACGATGGCTGCAGACCGAAGCCTGCGCCCGATATCTTTCTGCTGGCGGCCCAGCGCATGAAGGTCGCACCGGAACGCTGCATCGTGTTCGAAGATGCCGATGGCGGCATCCGTGCAGCGCTGGCGGCTGGCATAGTCGGCGTCGATGTCCGTGACTGGAGCATCCACGTGCCCGACAACGGCTGACGAACAAACGCATGCCGAATGGCTTTTTCGGCAAGGCTTCCCGTCCTGCATAACTCGTATTTGACATAATACAGATTGATTGCCAGAGGCGCCCGACCGACGGACGACAGAACAGGGTAGGCGCCGGCTATCACATCCGCGGGGCGGCTGATGGCCGACCAGGGCAATTCGCGCAACTTGTTTCCAAGCTGAAGCTCTATCCGAACCCAGGGAGAGGAGGGGTCGCCGAGCTGCTTTCCCTTCTCATAGCACCGGAGAATCTTGCCGGTAGCCCTGCTGCCGACGTAGAACGTGCAGCCTGTCCCGTTGCCCTCATCGCTGATGAACGTCGCCTTTGGCGGGCGTCCGTTGCCAATGAAACGACCCTCACTATACCAACGACGCATCCGCTCGATGGTCAGAAACTTGCCCTCATAATCGTCTATCGCGCAGTCGAAGCGCGTCAGGCGTCCGCCAAAACCCTCAAGCAAATCAGCCAGTTGCGACAGCTTATGCGCCGACAACGCCCCGCAGACTTGACCAGGAATGGACAGATACACCGTCTGGCGTTGACTCTTGCCGGCCCAGGCCACCACGACAGGGCCATACCTAGCCGATCGCTCATAGCCCAGGAAGCCGCGCTCATTCTCCACCCAGGGTTCCCGCACGTCGCAGATGCCGAGCACGGCCTGATCCACCACCGAACGCCAGCCGTCGACCTCTGGCAGGGTGCACGATATCCAGTCGACCGAAGCGACAAATCGTGCCCCGGTCTCGGGTTCCGTGACAACCATATCCAGCACCCGACCGAGGCGCCCCCCGTGTCCCTCACCAGGGGGAGTAAGGGGGGTTAAGCCTGCGGCGGTCAGCACTTCATAGGGGACTTTATCCCCGTAATTACTACACGGGGATTCCCCCCGTTGGGCGGCCTCATGCCCAGTCTCGACGGCGCAATTTTGCGCCGTTTCCGCAGGTGTGGGTGCGCCTGCGGCCGGTGTTTGCCCACCGGCAGGGTATTTTTTTGATACCATCGCTGCACATACAATTTTTTGCGTTGACCGCCAGTCTAAACAGCTGGCGGTTTTTTTTTGCCCGGACCTGTCACGCCATCGTCAGTTATCGACGGACGGTCGGCTGGGCCGGACTACCTGTGTCGGCAGCCATGTATCCGGCCGTCTGACACCGCGCCATGATACCGCTGGGACTCGACCTGGTCGGGGGCTATGGGCAACGGTATACGCGAGGGGGCAGGGTATGCATGGGGGTGTGCCCCCATTCCCCCCAGCGGCAAAGGGACCCAGGCAGACGCTATCCAGAACGCTCAGGTGGACAGGTTTTGGTTTTGCAACGCGAGGAATCAGGGGGGCGGGGGACGGTCGTCATGCGCGGGATACGAGCGGCCGGGGGGCGATCAGGGGAGGTGCCCTCTCAAGCGCTCAAGCAACCGCTCTACCTGCTGGGCCTCGATGTCGGTCAGCCAGTACCTGCGCTCCCGGCGGCCTGCTGCCAGGTCGGCAATGCGGCGCAGCTCGGCCAGGTCTACGCTGAACCGCAGCGACGATGTGTCGGCCTCGAACTCGAACCACGCCAGCAAGAACGCCTCGGCACGCAGCGCCTCAACGTCCCAGGTCCGCCGATCGAGCTGCTGGAGCCCATCCAGTCGCACGACAGGGAGACCGGCGCTCTTGCCTCGAACTGACGCCGTAACGCCCGTTACGTGCCACGCACGCGCCGCTACCGGGTCACACGACCAGTCACGGTCCCAGCCGGCGCGGAACGGTCTGTGAGTCACTGAACCGCATCAGCGGCTTATCAGGCACTTCGGCGGCCGGGACACCGGGAGAATCCCCGGCAACTGCCGGAACCGGCGCCAGCGGGAGCGGCTCGCGCGACTCATCGCGGTACGGGTCGAACCGTGGCGCCTCGAGCCAGGCACGGCAGTCGCCATCGGACAGACCCGCGTCTGTGCCCTGTTGGGTGTAACACCGGCAGCGCTTGCCCATGCAGACCGCGCCGATAACGCGGGGGAACGTCAGCACCTTGCGCACCTCATCATAGGCCGGCGCCGATTCGGGCCAGCTGCTGACGCGCGGCAGCCAGGCGGTACGGTCATCGATGGGCGTTGGAGTGCTCGACCAGGCGGCGCCCCCGTTGGCCGGGCCATAGGACGCGACCGGCAGACTCGGCGCATCGCTCGATACAGGAGCCGGCAGGGTGGCGGCAATGGGCGCGGCCGGCGCCGGTTGCGCTGCTTCATCAGCCCGGGCACCGATGGACGCAACCGAACGCCAGCCCAGAACCGCCGCAGCGACCACGGCAACGGCCGTCAGGACCAGGGCAGGGGGAATGCGCCGAACGGGCTTGATATGGACGCTGGCGGACCGGTAGAGGCCGAAAACCCGCTTCGGCAGCCGATACCGCCGGCGAATCGGGGCGCTTCGATAGCCGGTCTGTGGCTGTTCGCAGCACTCGGGCCACTCGTACCAGTACCGGCCGAGCACGCCGATATCGCGCAGATGCACGTGCCGGCCGACCAGGGTCCGCACGTTGCGGTCCAACAGGTTCGGCCCCTGCGTGATGATGTACAGATCGATGCCCTTGTGCCGGTGGGTCTCGAGTGCCTCGATATCGGGCGGCACGCGGCTACCAGGCGAGCGGGGCCGCCAGACACGCTGCACCTCATCGATGACGATGATAGAGCCGTCTGGCACCGTCTTATGCCACTCGTGCGGATCGCCGAGGGGCGAGACATCGACATCGGGCAACGCCAGGTCTGGGATGCCATCGGCATAGACGGGCCGCCCCTTGCCGACCGTGGTCAACAGATCGACCAGAGCGGCCGTTTTGCCGGCGCCTGGCGCGCCTGTAATCAGCGTGATCACCGCTTACCCGTCAGCAGGCTAAGCCGCGACAGCTGCGCCCATGCCAACGCGGCCACCAGCGCGCCGGATATGATCGACACAGCCTGATACAGGCCGGCCAGACCCAGAATCCCCGCCAGCTCGCCAGTCATGCCGGCCATGCTGGACTGCACCTGGTCGAGCACAGAACGCAATGCAGCGTCCGCGCCTGCATACGTCACCACACCGATTCCGATGGCCGCCAACGCTTTGATAGCGACCGGTGCCACCAGCGCCATGATCCACGTTGCAAACCCCTGCATCACGACCTCCTAGCTGCGCCGACGAAGATCAGCGCTGCGCTCAGGTAGGCCAATCCGATGATCAGCGGCCGAATCATCGTCGCAAAATCGCAGATCGGCTGATAGCTGATCGTCAGCGGCCTACCGAAAAACTTAGCCTGCCTTGGCGCAGGGCACGATCCGCCCATCGCATTGCCGTAGGGCGTGATCGACATCGGCACAGACTCCTCCTGGAGCTGCAACGGATCGGGGGGAGTGCCAAAGCGCTGGCAGGCCAGCACGTCGGGATGATCCTTACACAGACTCGACGGCTCCGCCGGTGCCGGCTTGGTTTCCTCTCCCGTCTCTGTCGTCGTTTCGGTGCCCGTACCTGTGCCAGTACCTGTACCGGTCCCTGTGCCTGTGCCCGTAGTCGGATCGGCTGGCCGAGTAGCGGGAGCGGGTTCCTCGGTAGGCCACTCGACAGGGCGAGTATCTAGCCTCAGCGGGTCAGCCGCCGTGCCCACCTGCGTATACTCGATGCCGGGCTGCACCCAGGTCTGTTCGCCGGTGTCTGGATTCACACGCGGCACCGGATCACCGACAGGCAAACGGAACGGGCGGGGCTCTGGGTTTTCGCCAGGACTCGGATTGACAATGGGCGTCACCTCATACGGCACCGTCGGCAACTCCGGAATCGGCGCCCGTTCCAAAAGCCGGTCCATTTCATCGTCCGGGATGATCTCTGGATCACCGATCCGGCCACGGTAGACTGCGAACAGGCAACCACCCGATGGCCGGCAACAGGAAGCTGATCCGGAAGTCGCCGGATCGTTCCTGCCGAAGCTCGGCACGAGCCCATGATCTGACTTGCCGGATTGCCTATAACCGCCTTCCTGGCACGCGCCAGACGCCTGTTTGTGCTTCGTATTGCCGTAGGGTTCGACCCACGGTCCCCAGTGTATTTCCGGATCCGGGCCGCAGGAGAGCACCCAGCTGCCGTTCCGATTCTTGAGGCACTCATCGAGCAGCCAGCTTCCGATCCCGAGGCCCACGGCTACGCCTGGATTGCGCCTCAGCAGGCCACCGACGGCACGGCCGACTGCGCCAGGCTTGAGCTTGAAGCCGACCGGCGCAGTGCCGGTGCCACCGCCAGGCTTCGGAATAGTGATTGAGCCAGGTATGACGCCGCCAGGAGCCGCCGGGGCAGGGGGCTTGTATGTCCAACCGCCTCCACTACCGGGCTCGAATCCCGGCGGCGGTGTGGGGCTGACGAAGGCGCTGGCCGCGCGGGGCGCGACCATCGCCCACGCCAGCCCCACAATCACCAGCGCGAAAAGAATAGGATTGCCGCGCATCCGCTGACCGCCAGGAAACCTGCCCAGAACTCTGGGTTATCCACGGCGCTCCTCCTGGTAACGCTGATCAACGATCGCCATCTCACTGTCCTCGTTCATCGTCATTTCCATACGCCGCCCACATGGCACGAGCGATCAGCATCGCGCTCCAGGCGACAACCCAGACGCTGGCAACCTGCCAGCCCAGCGCAACGCCATCAGCCGCAGACAGCAGCCCGCAGGGTTGCGCTGTATACGGCACGGCTACGGTCGTCGTGCCAGACGAGCTGATGCCGTGCAGTGTGTACGTGATACGGTCGGCGCCGACGCTGGCGACCTGGACGGCATACAGATGCTGCCCGACCTGGTGGAGCGTTCCGCCGACCGCAGACGCCGACGCAGCGGCTGCCGCTTCGGCCGTCTCGTAGCATGCGGAACCAACCTGGAATCCCATGTCTCGCCCTCGATAACCCCGGTCGAGTCAGCCCAGGGCCAACCCGACCGGGGCGCTGGATCAGCCCAGCGCGCGGCGCATCAGGCGGAACCCGAACAGCGCGACGATGGCAACCAGCACGGCAGCAGCGACGGTCGTGGCGTCGGTTTGCGCGGTGCTGATAGCGGTCGTCACACCTTCCGGAACGGCGGCGAATGCGGGAGCACCCAGCGCGCCCACCGATGCAGCGACGAGGATTTTGCGAATCATGACGATTCTCCTGTGCCCGTTGGCGAGACCTGCCGGCCGTTCGGGCCGCACGCCCGGCAGGCGTGGAATCGTCAGGCTGTTGCCTGTTTACCCGTGCCTGTCGCCGGTTGATGCACCGGAAAGAATCCGGCCGGCTGGAACACGGTACGGCCGTCTCGTTCGGCCAGCGCGATGCCGACGTGATAGCGGCCAGGAGGCACGGGCGTGTCATTGATCAGCTGACAGACCCGGCGTTCGCGTTCGTCCAGTTGAACCACGCAGTGAACCCGGTACAGGGTCCAGACTCGGCCCGTTTTCTCGCTGATGCGCCGGGCTGGGTTCATATCCTCGGTGTGGATCACGTCCACCTCGAAATACGGTCTGCTCATTTTCTCGCTCCATTTTCCAGCGCACAGCGGAATAGTCGATTCGCTTGGGGAGCCGGCCGCGCCTGATTAATCGATCGACGATTTTCTGAGCGCTGGATTCAGCGGCCGAATCCTCAATCATCGACAGGAGGTTGACCAGGGCTCCACATTGTGTCTTTGCTATCTCAACGGCCCTATCGATGGATTGTGCTAATTTGACATAATACAGATTATGCGCAATAAGAACTATCTCTGGCTGGCAGAACTTCTCGGCCTATCGATATCCCGTGTTGACACGCACGGATCGGGAGCCGGTATGCCCTGGATCAAGCGGTTTGGGCTTACCCGTTATAACATTGTGGCAATTCACGAACACGTTTCGTCACTTCCGGAGCTATTTCCTGTCATGAA
>JBHADS010000289.1:0-10593 GCA_041855185.1 Lautropia sp.
ACCACTTCGGGGCAGGAGAAGATCAGCTTGTAGGAGGCATCGTCGGTGGCAGGCATGAGAACCCTCCAGCGCCAGAATGACCGGATACGGCGCCCGGGATGAGCGCCGGGGGATCATTCTAGAAAGCCGACGGCCGTGCGGGGATCAGGCATCCGGCTGAGCAGGGTTAAGCCTTCTGGCTGGAGGCCACTGCATGAGGAAGCTCCCCTGTCCGATGCCTGGAGGGCGTGCCAAAACAGGCGCGGTGGCCTGGATGCGCACCAACGCCTGCAGCGGCAGAGGCAGAGGCAGCAGCCCAAGAACGCCGGCAGGCAGGCAGGCAGGCAGGCGTTGCAGGAACGCGGATCAGCGCACCAGCTGGTTGATCTCGATGATGGGCAGCAGCACGGCGAGCACGATCATCAGCACGATGCCGCCGGTGAACAGGATCAGGATCGGTTCGAGCAGCGTCGTCATGGTCAGCGTCTTGCGCTCGACTTCCTGCGAGAGCGTTTCGGCGGCGCGTTCCAGCATCTGCGGCAGTTCGCCGGTGGCTTCACCGCTGGCGATCATGTGGATGAGCAGCGGCGGGAAGGTATGGCCGGCACCGAGTGCCCGCGCCAGTGGGGCGCCTTCACGCACGCGGGCCAGGGCTTCGAGCACTTCGGCCTTCATGGCCTCGTTGTTGAGGGTGTTGGCGCCGGCTTCGAGCGCGCGGATCAGCGGCACGCCGCTGGAGGCGAGGATCGCCAGCGTGGAGGCGAAGCGTGCGGCGTTGATGCCACGGATCAGGCGGCCGAAGAGCGGTGCCTTCAGCAGCGTGGCATGGAAGGACATCCGCGCCGTGGGGGCGCGCAGGCTGTAGCGGAAGGCGGCGAAGGCCGCACCCAGCCCGATCAGCACCAGCCAGCCCCAGTGGCGGATGAAGGCCGAGAGTTCGATCAGCACATGGGTCAGGGTCGGCAGATCCTGACGGGTCTGATTGAAGACGTTGACCACCTGCGGCACGACGTAGGTGAGCAGCGCGATGATGACGAGGATGGCGACCACGGCGACGATGATCGGGTAGGTGAAGGCCATCTTCACCTTGCTGACCAGCGCGGTGCGGTTCTCGACATAGGAGGCCAGCCGCGACATCACCTGGGCCAGATCGCCGGACTGCTCGCCGGCATGGATCAGCGCGCGGTAGGTATCCGGAAAGTCCCGCGGGAATTTCGCCATTGCCTGGGTGAGCGTCTGGCCGCTGACGACATCGCTGCGCACGGCGGCGAAGCGCTCGCGGATGCGGGCCGATTCGGCCTGTTCGACGACGGCGTTCAGGGCGCGCTCCAGCGGCAGGCGCGCCGACAGCAGGCTGGCGAGCTGGCGGGTGCACAGCGCCAGATCGGCGTCCTTCAGCCGTCCGCCCAGGTTGATGTGTCCGGCATTCTGTTCGGCCGACAGGGCCACCACCTCGATCGGCGTCTGGCCGCGTTCGCGGATGATGGTGCGCGCCTGGCGGCTGGAATCGGCATCGATGATGCCGCGATGAATGATGCCGGCGGCATCGGCCGCCTGATAACGAAAGGCTGGCATATCAGTCCCGTGTTGCCCGTGCGACCTCGTCCGGCGATGTAACCCCGCTCTCGATCCAGCGCTGGCCGTCCTCGCGCATGGTGCGGAAGCCGTTGGCGCGCGCCACGGCGCGCATCTCGCCCTCACCGGCGCTGCGGTGGATCAGTGCGCGCAGCTCGTCGTCGATGGTGACGATCTCGTAGATGCCGGTACGCCCCTGGAAGCCGGTGCGGTTGCAGGCCAGGCAGCCGACCGAGCGCCAGTGGCCGGTGACGGGGTCTTCCTCGCGGCAGTTCGGGCAGAGCTTGCGAACCAGACGCTGGGCCATGATGCCGATCAGGCTGGAGGACAGCAGGAAGGGCTCGATGCCCATGTCCATCAGACGGGTGACGGCGGAAATCGAATCGTTGGTGTGCAGGGTGGCCAGCACCAGGTGGCCGGTCAGCGACGCCTGCACCGCAATCTGTGCGGTCTCCACGTCGCGGATCTCGCCGATCATCACCACATCCGGGTCCTGACGCAGAATCGAGCGCAGCGCCTTGGCGAAGGTCATGTCGATACGTGCATTGACCTGGGTCTGGCTGACGCCATCCAGGTCGTACTCGATCGGATCTTCGACGGTGAGGATGTTGGTGGTCTTGGCGTCCAGACGCGACAGCGCCGCATAGAGTGTGGTGGTCTTGCCCGAGCCGGTGGGGCCGGTGACAAGCACGATACCGTGCGGCTGCGCGATCAGGTTGTCGAAACGCTTGAGCAGCGGCGGACTCATGCCGAGCTTGGCCAGATCGAGACGCCCGGCCTCCTTGTCGAGCAGACGCAGCACGGCGCGCTCACCGTGGCCGGTGGGCAGGGTCGAGACCCGCACGTCCATCGGCCGGCCGCCGATCCGCAGCGTGATCCGGCCATCCTGCGGCAGCCGCTTCTCGGCGATGTCGAGGCTGGCCATGATCTTGATCCGCGACACCAGCGCCGCGTGCAACTCCCTTCGGGGCCGAACCACATCGCGCAACGAGCCGTCGACACGGAAGCGCACCATCGAGTAGGTCTCGAAGGGTTCGATGTGGATATCGGACGCGTTGTCGCGTGCGGCCTGGGTCAGCAGCGCATTGATCATCCGGATGATCGGCGCATCGTCCTCGGATTCGAGCAGATCCTCGACCTTGGGCAGATCCTGCATCAGCCGCGACAGATCGATGTCGCCCCCCACCTCATCGACCACGGAAGCCGCCGAGCCCTCGCGCTGCGAGTAGGCGCTGGAAATCGCGGAACTCAGCTCTTCGGCCGGTTTGCGCACCGGCACCAACCGATAGGGCAGGCTGCGCGACAGCTCGGCCAGTGCCACTGGCGAGGTGGCGTCACTGACCCAGATTTCCATCGCGTCACCGCTGAGTGCGGACACCAGCACCTGATGCGCACGGGCGAAGCCGTAGGGGACGAAACGGGAGGGGGAAACGCTGGACATCGGAAGCGCCTTTCGGAAAAGGATTAGGGATTCGACTGGCGCAGGTCGATGACCGGCGCGTCACCCTCCTGCTGCCCGGCTGGCGGCAGGGCACTGCCCGGGCGCTGCGCCGCAGCCCCGCCCTGCGTGTTGCCCGCCGGTCGCTGGCCGCCCTGCCCCGAGCGCGGCGCCTGCGCAGCGCGTGCGGCGCCGAAGCCGCGCGGCATGTCCAGCTGCGGCTGCTGCAGCGACGGCGAGGGCATCAGCCCCTTCGGCACACCGCGTTGCGGCACCACCTCGTGTTCGAGCGCCTCGTCGTGCGCCCCCGGCATCAGGCTCGGCTCACGCGACGGGACGATCCGGCCGCCCGGCGAACCGGGTCGCGGCGGCAGCGCATCCAGCCCCGGCTGGTTCACATCGGCCACGCCGAACAGATTGCCGAAGCGCTCCTCTTCGCTGCGCTTGCTGATGTAGTCGTAACGGCTGGCCGTCACATCCCAGGCCGAGCCGGCATCACGCACCACCACCGGTCGCAGGAAGACGAGCAGATTGGTCTTCTCGCGCGTGCGCGAATCGTAGCGGAACAGGCGGCCCAGCAGCGGAATGTCGCCAAGCAGCGGCACCTTGCGGACGCTGCCGCGCACCCGGTCCTCGATCAGACCACCGAGCACGATGATCTGGCCATCGTCGACCAGCACGTTCGATTCGATCGCGCGGCGGCTGGTGATGATGCCGGCCGGCTGGGTAGTGTCGATGACGGCGGAGATTTCCTGCGCGATCTCCATCTTGACGGTGCCGCCCTCGGAGACCTGCGGGCGCACGCGCAGCATGGTACCCACGTCCTTGCGCTCGATGGTCTGGAAGGGACTGGTGGTGCTGCTGTTGGTGTTGGTGTATTGGCCGGTCACGAAGGGCACGTTCTGGCCGATGATGATCCGGGCCTCCTCGTTGTCGAGCGTCAGCAGATTCGGCGTGGCGCGGATGTTGCCTCCCGCCTCGCTTTCCAGCGCCCGGGCCAGCAGACCGAGGTTGACGGTGGAGCCGAAGATGTTGGTGCCGGCGCGCAGGATGCCGACGTTCAGACCATTGGCATTGACCAGGCTGACCGGATTCTGCGTGACTTCGAGAATATTGGCCCCGCTGCCGGCTGCCGGCAGATTGGTGCCACCCACCACCTGCGAGCCGCCACTGCCGGGGTTCATGAACTGCCACTGGATACCCATCTCGGCCACCGTGTCGGCCGTCACTTCGACGATCAGCGACTCGATGTAGACCTGGGCGCGGCGGCTGTCGAGCTGGTCGATGACGGCGCGGATATTGCGATAGACCGGCTCGGGTGCGGTGATGATCAGCGAATTGGTGGCCGGGTCTGCCGCGATGATGGCGCCACCGGCGTTGATCGAGGTCGGACCGTTGTTGCCGTTGTTGCTGCCGAACTGGCTGCCCTGCTGACCGAAGGAGAACTGGTTGCCGCTGCCGCCATTCGAGAAGCTGCTCTGGAAGGCGTTGTCGCCGGAGTTGCTGCCCTCGAAGAAGCTGTTGTTGCGGTTGTTGTTGCGGCTGCTGCCGAAGCTATTGTTGGACGACAGGCTGCCGCCCTCGCCCGAGAGCACGGCCTGCAGCACTTCGACCAGCCGGATGGCCTCGGCATTCTTCAGGTAGACGACGCGCATGTTGGCCTGATCGGCACTGGCCGGCTGGTCGAGCCGTTCGACCAGGCTGCGCGCCATCGCCATCTTCGAGCTGTTGCCGGTGCGCAGCAGCACGGTGTTGGTGCGCGGATCGGCCATCACCACCACGCGCTGACCCGGATCGGAGGCCACGGCGGGACCGCCGCCGGGACGCGGTGCATCATCCAGCAGCTTGGAGACCGCCACTGCCACATCGGAAGCGATGGAATTCTTGATCTGCACCACCTGCACGTCGGCATTGGCCCGAGGGCTGTCGAGCGTGGCGATCACCTTCGACAGCCGTGCCAGGTTGGCGGCATAGTCGGTGATGATCAGCGTGTTGTTGCCCGGATAGGCGGTGACGGTGTTGTTGGGCGACACCAGCGGCCGCAGCACCGGAATCATGTTGGTGGCCGATTCGTGCTGGAGCTGGAACACCTGCGTGATGATCTCGTCGCCCCGCCGTTCGGAGCGCCGGCCGATCTCGACCGGACCGGACTGCAGCTTGGCATCGGCCTCGGGCACCACCTTGTAGAGATCGCCCAGATCGACGATGGCGAAACCCTGCTGCCGCAGCACAGTCTTCAGCAGCGTGAACGCCTGATCGCGGCTGACCGGACGCGGCGTCTCCAGCGAGATCTTGCCGCGCACCCGGGGATCGATGACGAAGGATTTGTCGAGCAGATGGCCGAAGGCGCCGATCACCGAATCGACTTCGGCTTCCTTGAAATTCAGGTTGACGGGACCAGCGGGCTGGGCTGCGCCGAGTGCCGGGACCGAAGCCAGTGCCGCAAACAAGCACGAGGCCAAGAGTTTTGACGAATGGCGCAAGTTCATGCTCCTATCTTGATCATGGTACGGGAACCATCGCGCCGCCCCAGCAGGCTGACCAATGGTTGCAGTTTCAAACGTTCGGACTCATCCACTTCGGCCCAGGCGGTGAAGCGCACGCCCTGGCGTGGATTGAACAGACCGTCGCCGGTCAGGCGCAGCGGCCCTTCGAGCGAGGTCATTTTCAGGGTGACATCATTCTGGCGGCCGTCGATGTCGAGGCGGTAGGCGCCCAGCGGACGCACCGGCGTCAGGGCCGAGGCCACGTCGCGCAGCTCGATGGTGGCCTGCCCCTTGGCCTGGCCATTGACGATCTCGAAAGGCTGCCAACTGACGGCCAGCGATGCGGTGGGCTGCACCGTGCTCCACGGCGAACCCAGCCGGGACAGATTCACGTCCGGCAACCTGATGCTACCGCCCGAGAAGCGCGGCGACTGAAAAGTACCGCTGATCTCGAGGGGTTGGTTCATGCTCTCGTGCCGGGCGTGCACCTGCAGCCGGCCGATGAACAGCGGCAGCACCTGGATCTGCCAGCGGATGTTGCCCGGAATCAGCACACCCGGCAGCGGCAGCATCTCGGTCTTGCCCTGACGCTCGCGCTCGGCCTCGGCGGCGATGTCGACCAGCACCACCCGGCCCTGTCCCTGCCAGACCGAGCCGCTGGCATCGGCCAGCCGCACCCGGCCCTGCGTGGCGAGCTTCAGCCCCCAGTCGGCCACCGAAGCCGGCGCGAAGCTCAGCATGGTGACGAGCGCCACCAGCAGGGCCAGAAAGGCCCAGAGCAGGATGCGCCCCGTGCTCCACGGGCCGAACCAACTGAGAGAAACCGTTTTGGTACGACGAGCATTACGAGCCACGGCGAGCCACCTCCAGCGCCAGACGTCCACTGAACACACCCGGTGCCTCGCGGTTGACCGACAGATCGACCACGCGGGTACGGGTTTCGCGTACCGCCGCATCCAGCCAGAACACCCAGGCTTCAAAGGGCGCCTTGCGGAAACGCACTTCGATGATGTCGCTGTGCGCCTCGACGGTCGCCATGTCCTTGCTGATGCCCTGGGCCAGCAGCGACTGCTCCAGCCGCACCTTCAGCTGGGCGGGATTCTCGGCGGGTGCACTGGCGATGCGGCTCAGCTCGCGGACCTCGGTCGCCAGCTGATCCATCCGCGCCAGATCGGCGCGCAGCGTCGGCAGGCTTTTCTGCAGGCGCTGCGTGCCCTGCCAGGCCGGCTGGAACAGCAGCTGCCAGACCAGCACGATGCCCAGAAAGATTGCGGCGATCACCAGAATCCGCCGATCACGCGGCGGCAGCCCGGCCCATTTCTGCAACAGAGTTTCCAACATGATCGTCTCAGCGCCCCTGTGTCACCAGCCGGGCGGTCGGGTCCCGCTGGTTGTCGAAGGCCAGGGTCAGCCCGAGCCGGGCCGCATCCTGGATCAAAGCCTCACGCGCCTGGGCATTGGAGACCGCAGCCGCGGCAAAACGGATCTTCAGCGCGCCCTCACGATATTCGAGTGCCTCGATGTTGCCCTGGCCCCGGCTGCCGACCGCCTGCGAGAAGCGCGCCAGCATCGGCACGAAATCCTCCGGCCCCGGCCGGCCGCTCTTGAGCCGCAGCTCGCCCACGCTGCGCCGCATCTGCAGCACCGGATCGACCATCACCGCATTGGGGAAGGCATCCTTGAAGCGCGCACGAACGGCAGCCTGCAGATCATTTGCCTCCGAACGGAGTTGCAGCCAGTGCAGGTTGAGCCCCAGCAGCGCCACCACCAGCAACGCCGCCAGCAGCACCCCCACCCCGCGCCACAGCCGCCAGTCGATCCGGCTCAGGCTGTTCTTCAGGCCGCCGGTCTTGGCCGACAGCAGATCGAGCGGCGCGCTGCGGATCACCGGCACCGGCTCGAAGTCGAGATGGGTGTCGGAGGGGCGAACCGCCGTCTTGAGCGTGCGGCGCCAGGACTCGTCGGCCAGCCAGACCTGAATCTTCTCGGCGGGAGCGCCGAGCATCTTGCCCGTCAGCAGACCCAGCGCAGTCTCGCGGTGCGCCTCCTCGCTTTCGCCGGCGGCCCAGCCCGAGCCGGTCCATTCGCCGGTGCGCACCGTCAGGTGATCATCGGCCACCATCATCGACCACTGCCCTTCGTTCCAGGGCAGCACGAGCTGCGCCGGCCACAGCGCCTCGACGCTGATGCCATGCTGCTTGAAGGCAGCCAGCACACTGTCGACCCAGCCGTTGTCGATCACACCGATCACGCGCTGACCGTCGGACAGCACGGGACCGGGCACGATCAGACAGCGCGCAGGGTCCTGCAGCAGATATTCCTCGACCACGTTGGGCAGCGCCTGCCGCAGCCGCTTGCCGGACAGCGGCGGCACGGCGGCCGTGATCAGCGTGACATCGCGGGCATCGGCGATCAGCCAGACCTGACGGATGCCTTCGAGCGCATCCAGCGACACGCGGCGCAGTTCGCCGTCGGGATCGCTGCCGAGGTGCGCATACAGCACCGCCCGGCCACCACTGAGCACCGATTCTCCGGCGCTTCGCGGCGGCAGCCAAATGACGGCCTGATGTCGTTTCAATTGCGGTGTTGCCATATCACCTGTACGGGGCCTGCCTCGGGTCGCTTGAGCAGGGTTTCGGTTAGAGATTCAACGCGGTCGTACCGAATGATGCCTTCTGCCAGGAAATAGACCGACTTCACGGCGACGAGCGTAGCGTCGAGTGTAGCTTCTGCGTCAAGTCGCAGATTGGCGGAGCTCAGACTTTCGGCCGGAGCGACATCCCGGCTGGCGACGAAACTGCGGATAGCCGCCTCGGACCACGAGGGTGCCACGGCTGTCAGCACTTCGACGGAAGCGCTGTTGACGTTGACGGTGCGCGCATCCGCAGGCAGTACCGTCAAATGCGGTTCCAGCTTCTGCAGCACGTCCTCGTCGAAGCCGGGCAGATCGCGCAGATCATCCAGCCGACTCAACGGCATGACCCAGGTTCCGGATGACCTGCCTGCATTTTGCGCTGCCACGCGCCTCAGATGCAACACGAGCTGATCGACCAGGCTCTCAGGTAACGAGAGTTTGCCCATCAGTCGCTTGGCAGCCTCGACATGGGGCACCGAGACGGCAAATTCCTGTTGCGTGCCGCCGGAAGCCCTGCCGCCGGTACCGGCGGTGCTGTCCGAACCCGTGCCCGTGCTACCCGTGCCCGTGCCGCCGTTCGTGCCGTCACCGTTCGCCGAGCCGGTGGCCGACAGGCCGCCCTGCTGCAACAGCGCATTGATATTGAAGCGCGACTGCGCATCGTGAATGCGGCCGGCCAGAAACACCTGCCGCGAGGCATCACCGACCTTGGCGCCCCCCGTCACGGTTTCGTCGAGCTGTGTCTCGACCACTGGCGTGGCCCAGACCGATTTCAGATAATCATGGGTGCCCCGGGTGTTCTGCAGAATCACCTTGGCCCAGTCGATCACCGCCCGTTCGATCCATTTCGTCTGCGACAGCGTGGCGCGGTTCTCGATCGAGCGGATGGCCACGCTTTCCCGATAGAACAGCGTACTGACGATCACCGTGACCAGCGCCACCACCAGCAGCGCCGTGACGATGGCCGCGCCCCGCATGTCCCGGGCCCGCCCTGCGACGAGCTGCTGCGACAGGACGCTGCGATGTTCGGAGCTTGTCACGACGCGCACCATGGCTGCTCAATCCTGTGTGGAGTAAATCCGGAAGAAGCGCTGCCCGTCGGTGCGCTCCAGAATCAGTTCCAGCCCACGCACGGCGGCCTGCTGCCGTTGCCGGTCGATGTTCGCGCGCACGTCATCGGGGGTATTCTGCAGCACATCAGCGATCATGCCGCCACCGAAAGCCATGTTCGGCGCCGAGGTCAGCCGCGCCAGATCTTCGCCGCCCAACCAGGTGTTGTTGACCCAGCCCCGGACGCGAATGGCGCGCACACCGGGCAGAATCGGCTGCCAGACCAGGGACTGCACGGCGCCGCCGACCTGACCGGCACTGCTGCCCTGCTGCCACTCGCTGAATCCCCGCGCCAGCACGCCATCGCGCACCTGATAGACCACCCGCTGCATCCGGGTGGCCATGCCGCGCCGTGCCACTTCGCGGATCAGCACGATCGACTGGCTGGATGCACCGCCGGTACCCAGGCCCAGCGGCACCTGCACCGGCACGAGCCGGGTACTCAGATTGCGGATCGGCCAGGTCTGCAGCAGATCCTCCTCGAGCTGCGCCAGCGCCAGCGTCAGCGAACGCAATTCGTTGGATTCCTGCACCAGGCGATCACGGCTCTGCAGCACGGCGTCCAGCCCGCGCCAGCTCAGGATCGAGACGATCGCCAGCAGGCCGACGGCCACCAGCAGCTCGATCAGCGTGAATCCGCGAGAATGTCTCATCGCCGCCGGCATTCAGCCACCCACCCGGGAATTGGCGACGGCGAAGCCCAGCAGGCGCGCGAGCCGCCCGCCTTCGAGCGAACCGCCCACCGAACGCTGACTGCGCGACACATCGAAGACCTGCATTTCGATCCGCCGGAAATTGGGATTGGCCGTGCCATAGACATCCTCCTGACAGACCAGGAGCAGATCGCCCTGCGGACAATCGTAGTTGCGGCGACCGATCGCCGGAAACTCGCCGCGCACACGGATCTCGGTCAGCCGGTTCTCGGCACTCCATTGCGCCAGCGTGCGGGCACGCAGATCTTCGGCACCGCGGGTGATGGAACCGACGGCGCGCAACGAAGCCATCAGCGCAATGGCGATGATCGTCAGCGCAACCAGCACTTCGATCAGGGTGAAACCCCGCTGCAGAGCGGCACGCGGCGTGGTCACTGCCCGTTTGAGCACTTGATGAGGCATCGAATCACCCTGTGTCATGGTACGGGCGCGGTACGCAGCACCTCGAAAACACCCAGGCCATTGGCCGCGATTTCGACCGAGCCGCTTTCACGGCTCAGCCGCACCCGGAACGGTGGCTCGATCAGATCACGGCCGAATTCGAGCATCCGGCCGCCGTCGGCGCGAATCACCTCGACCCGCGTCTCCTGCTCCCAGGGGCGCATGCGCAGATAGGTGTCATCGTCGATCTCCCGCCATTGCCGGTCCTTGAAGACC
>JBHADS010000290.1:0-3972 GCA_041855185.1 Lautropia sp.
CCAAGGCATGCTCGACAGATAGATCAGACAACCAATCAGCGCACCGATGACCGGCACAGCCACGATGGCGAACTCGGGATAGAGCTCATAACGGCTCCCTCCTGCAGCATTGATCGCACCAAAACAGATCAACAGCAACAGCTGCACCAGCACGATCACAGCAGGCAGCGCCGGCGTTGCAGCAGGCAGACGGTCAAGCGCGGCGATGGCCTTGGGCAGCAACAGGCTGGCCGCCACTAGCATCAGAAACCCCACCGACCACGTAACCTGATCAGGATCGAGGTAGCCGAACAGGAAAACGGCAGCCACGGCCGTACCGACGGCCTCGAACACGCGGCGCCCCCGGTCAGGTCGGGGGAGCGAAAAGCGCTGGTCGACCCACACCCCGGCACCAAGCAGAGACAGCGCGCCGAACACCAACCCCAGATCAGAAGCCGGCCAGGGGTCTGAGTAGAACGCTGCTACCAGGACCCCCAGGGACATGGCAATTCCCCCCACCGAGCGTAATGCCGGCTTGCCGCGCAAAAGATCACGCAGCAAAGGCACGGCACCAGCCGCAGCAACAAAGGCAATCAGCAATGAAGCAAAGGCAGATGTTGGCATCTAGGGAATCGAGCCTCGGTCTTGTAGGTCAGCACACTTCTGTCGAACCGTATTCAACTGAGGTAAGCCATGCAATCAGTCGTACAAAAGAAACTGTTTGCAACGCCCCCTGCAGCCCTCAAGATTAGTCCACAATCTCGGAAACTGTATGCCAAGTATGCCCGCGCGTCGCGTACATGCTTGCAACGATTTGAAACTTCCTCCACAAAACCGATCACGCCTCGAACGCTGTCCGAGAAATTTTGCCGATGCAGCATCGGGGGGCTTGGTTATGCTTGGAGCGTGCAGAACACGTGATCCGGCTCCACCAAGTCCCTGCCGCCCTTCGTCCATTACGGCCACACCGGGCGAGCGCAACGAGCAACAAGCATTGATCTGAACCTTATGGATCTCTCTCATCTCCTGGCGGGCACCAAAGCACGCTGGCTGGTTACCGGTGCCGCGGGCTTCATCGGCTCGCACCTTGCAGAATCCCTCGCTCTCGCAGGCCAGTCAGTCATCGCCATCGACGATTTCTCCACCGGGAAGCAGGCCAACGTGGACGCCATCATGGCCTCCTCCCGTGCCGCAGGTCAGTATGGGCTCGAGTTCCAGGAAGGCACTGTATGCGACCGTGCCTTTTGCCAGCGCATCACCGAAGGTGTCGACTATGTGTTGCACCAGGCCGCCTTGGGCTCTGTTCCCCGTTCGATGAAGGCGCCACTGATGTCCTTCCAGGCCAATGCCAACGGGTTCATGGAAATTCTGGAAGCCTCCCGGCAGGCGGGGGTCAAATCCTTCGTCTACGCCTCATCCAGCGCGGTCTATGGCGATCACCCGGTCCTGCCCAAGGTCGAGAAAGTCACGGGCGCAGTCCTCTCTCCCTACGCAGCCACCAAAGCTGCCAACGAGCTTTTTGCTTCCGTCTACGCCCGGTGCTACGGCCTGCGCACCGCGGGCCTTCGCTACTTCAACGTCTTTGGTGCACGACAGGACGCTGAGGGCGCCTACGCCGCCGTCATTCCGCGCTGGCTGGCCAGGATGCTGCACCAGCAGCCGATTCAGATCAACGGTGACGGAGAGTCGAGTCGTGACTTCTGTTATATCGACAACGTCGTTCAGGCCAACATACTTGCTGCGCTGAATCTTGCTCAGGCCGATGCCGGAACGGCAGAGATCTTCAATGTCGCTGCGGGTCAGCGTACGACACTGCTGCAGCTCGTGGAGCTCCTGCAACGGCTGATCAGCGAGCAAAAAACAGATTTCGTACCTGTTGCACTGGAGTTCCATGACTTCCGCGCTGGCGATGTACGGCACTCGCTGGCGGACATCAGCCACAGCCGGGAACGGCTTGGCTATCAACCCAGTCATACGCTCGAGCAGGGTCTGCGTGCAGCACTCCCCTGGTATATCGACCACGCCTGACGGCAGAATGGCGGTGCTTTGCCGGCACCACCCCGGCGCGATATGAAAGCAGCCCGGGCCATACGATCGCCCCGTTTTCCGAACTCGTCACCGGACGGCTGCAACAGGACACTTGGCATGGTCCGAGCGCTCGCCCCTCGCGAGCACTTGCGGCCCTCCCAGCAGAGGCGGGATCAGAGCGGGAGCGGGCAGATCTGACGTTTTTTCGCACCAAAATGCAACAAAGCCAATAACTCGCACGGCTGTTACGTTTTCAAAAACAACGTCCCTAAAAAACAACTCTCAAGCACGCTGGACAATCCGAACGTCGGACAGACGAACGGCCGCTCCCTCTGCGGGCGAAGATGCATCCGCTAGTATCGGTTTTCTGGAGCGTGTCATGCCTGATCACGCCCGTGCAGCCTCCAGAACACTGCGATGGCAAGGCGACACGCTCCGGCACACTGCGTCCCGCCCACGGCAATCGGTCTTCCTGTCATTCCGCATGGCATCGTTTTCCGGCATGTCCAGATCCTCGTATCTAGAACTCCCTCTGTCGATTCTTCCTGTCTCGGTCAGCCTGCTGCTTGCCGCCGGGCTGTTCGTGGGCACTCTGCTGCTGCTCCGGTACAGTCGGCGCCAGAAGCGCCAACCCGGCCGCCAGGTGCTCTGGCGGACCACCGCCTTCGCCGGCCTGCTCTGTCTGGCCTTTCTGATCGAAACGGTTGCGCTGGCAACCGGTCTCTGGAGCCAGACGGCGCTGTGGCCGATCCGTACCGCCTGTCTGGCCGGGGCGCTCGCGCTGCTGCTGGTGCTGATCCCGATCGGCCGGCGGATGGCCGAGATGCCGCCCCGCACGATACTGGAGCAGAAGAACCAGCTGCTGTCGGCGGAGATCGAGCGCATCCGTCATGCCAATGAGGTGATCGCGCTGTCGGAGGCCCGCTACCGGCTGCTGATGGACACCGTGGCCGAGGGGATCTGGATTCTGGACCGGATCGGCCGGATCAGCTTCGCCAACCCCCGCCTGGCCGACATGCTGGGCACGCCGGCCGAGCAGTTGAAGGGACGTGCCCTGCTGGAGCTGGTGCCGGAGGACGAGCGTCCCAGCATCATCAGCATGCTGCAACGTCAGCAGCGTGGCGAGGCGGTGCGCACGCTCTGCCACCTGCTGCGTCCGGACGGCAAGCTGGTGGCGGTACAGATTTCCAGCACCCCGCTGTCGCGCGGCGCCGAAAGTGGCAGCAGCCTGAGCGTCATCACCGACCTGAGCGATCAGATGAAAGTGCAGGAGCAGCTGCGCAAGCTGGCGGCCGATCTGGAAGAACAGGTGCAGGGCCGGACCAAGGCCTATCGGGAAACCGCCGAGCGGCTGGCCGCCACACTGGATGCCAGCCAGGCCCAATCGCGGGCCTACAGCATCCTGCAGGACATGAACGACATGCTGCAAGCCTGCACCACACCGGCCGAGGCGGCCCGGGTGGCAGGCGAGTTCGCCATCAAGCTGTTCGGCGCCGACTCCGGTTCGATCTATGTGACCGAACCGGCCCAGTCGACCTTCCGCCTGCTCGGCTCGTGGGGGTTGCAGGGAGAAAGCTCCGACACGCTGCAACTGAGCGAATGCTGGGGCTTGCGGCAGAACCAGGCCTACCCGCACAACGAGAACCAGCTGGGCCTGCGCTGCCACCACCTGACGATCGGCCCGCACCGGCACAGCTGTTGCATGCCGATGTTCGCCAATGGACAGGCCAGCGGCATGATCAGCCTGCGCAGCGACCGGCCCTTCATCACCGCCAACCCCGAGCGCACGGCAGCCGATCAGAAGATCCAGCGCCTGTTCTCGGCCAACGTCGCGCAGTTCCTCGCCAACCTGTCGCTGCGCCAGACGCTGGAGCAGCAATCGCTGCGCGATCCGCTGACCAATCTGTTCAACCGTCGCTACTTCAACGAGCAACTGGCGATCGAGTTCGAGCGTGCCAGCCGGGC
>JBHADS010000291.1:0-3007 GCA_041855185.1 Lautropia sp.
AAACCCCTCACCACCTTCCCGACCCTGGTTTGAAGCAGAGAAAACCCGTCACGCGCATATCAAGCCCGACAGGACCCCTACAAGCGCGAATACCACGATACCACCGCCAAAGCCTATCGCCATCGAAAAAACGTACAGAAAGATTTCCCCACACAACATCTTCTTTGCCAGAGGACGGAGCATAAAGAAAAGCAGGAAAGCAGCAAACAAAAGACAGACAAGACCGAAAAACGACAACATAAACACCATGAAGTCTACCGAGCCGTCGCCCAGCTTTCCCAGAAGGCCCAGCAGCCCTGTTCTGCCCTCAAGATACCGGATCACATCCTCTTTCTTGTCGATCAATACACGGATACCCCCGGCGATAGCGGCAACTACCAAATAACACTCAGCCAGCTTCAACACGGTCTCTGCAATGATGTGCAGCGAATGCTTCTCCGTGGAATCAGACCCTGTCTTTCTCGATGGGCCCCCCGCTGTTTGCTGCGAAGCATGTGCATCCGATTCTCCGCCAGATGTTCCTCTGTCTATTTCCGGCGAGGCAGAACACATCTGAGCCACCTCGACACGGCGACGGCCGCGATACGCAGCCGCCGCTTTTCCGAGGAATAGTGTTTCTTTCTCCCCGGAAGGGAACGATCTCCGTCTTTGCCGAACGAGCAGCGTTTGCCGATTGATCAGCATCCTTCTTCTGCGCGCGATTCTCCCAGTCTGAAGCACTTGAAACTCCCTAATCTTTTGCTGTTGTTTTCAGCGGAGTCCGCCTGTTCTGCCAATGCCTGGGCTGCTCAGGCAGGCTTCGGCTTCACCCGGCTCAGCAGCAGCACACCGAGGATGACGACGGCGGTGCCGAGGATCTGCAGGCCGCCGACCGGCTCGCCCAGGATCATCGCGCCGAGGAAGATGGTCCAGACCGGGCCGATCATGCCGACCTGTGCCGCCTTGCCGGCGCCCAGCCGGGCCACCGATGCGTTGATGAGAAACAGCGGCATCACCGTGCAGAAAATGGCGGTGGCAAGCGCGATGCCCTGCACTTCCCAGGGCTGCCGAAACAGCAGGCTGCCGCGCAACAGCAATGCCTGCGCCACGCACAGGACGCAGGCGACCAGGGTTGCCCAGGCGGTGAGACGCACCGAGCCCAGCCGCTTGATCATCTCTCCGGCGTTGACCAGATAGAAGGCATAGCTGATGCAACTGGCCAGCACCAGCACGCTGCCCAGCCCGATGTGTTCGTTGGCGCCCACGTCGATGTCGTGCAGATAGACCATCACGACCCCGAGATAGCTGACGACAAGCGCCAGCCATTGCCGGGCACTGACGGATTTGCCCAGCCAGAAGATGGAGAGCAGCAGCACGAAGGTGGGGCCGAGGTAGAGCAGCACGCGCTCCAGGCCCACCGACAGATATTGCAGCCCGAGAAAATCCAGATAGCTGGCGAGGTAATAGCCGGAAAAGCCCAGGCCGATCACGCGCAGCCAGTCGTGTTGCTGCCAGACGGATGGCACAGACGGGGATGATGTTGCGTTGCTGTCTTCTGCCTGGTGCTGCACACCGGCGGCTTGTGCGCCTGCCTCAGACGCGGAATGGCTTGCCGAAACAGTAGATCCGCTGCCTTCCCCGGAAAAAATACTCCTCACCCTCCGGCACAAAGCCGCCCCATCAGCACGCCAGGCCACCCAGGCGAAGAAAGGCGCGGACCACAGCATCCGCAGCCCCAGAAAGGTCTCGGTATCGACACCGTGCCGATAGGCGAGTTTGATCAGGATGCCCTTGCAGGCAAAGAGCATGGCGCCGAGCACGCCATAGAACAGCCCGACATGCTCGGGCTGCCAACGGGACTCGGCCATCAGCGCTTGGTGCCCGATTTGCTGCCCAGCAGCGAGCCGAGAATGCCCCGCACCAGTGCCCGGCCGACCTGCGAGCCGACAGTGCGCATCATGCTCTTGGCCGCGGTTTCCAGCACCGAGTCGTTGCGGCTGCTGCTGCGCGAACCGCTGCTCTTGCCGCTGGCGCCCCCCAGCAGGCTTCCGAGCGCCTCATCCAGCAGACCGCCGCCGGCGGACTGCGCCGGCTGCCCGCCCGCCTGGCCCGGTGCCGCGGCACCGTCGGCCGCGCCTTCGGCCGCTGCCGAAGCCCGCGCCTTCAGCACCTCGAAGGCCGACTCGCGGTCCACCGCCTGCTCGTAGACGCCGGCCACCGGCGATTTGGCGAGCAGCGCCTGGCGTTCGGCCTCCACGGCCGGGCCGATGCGCGAGGCCGGCGGCGCTATCCAGACCCGCTCGACGATGCCCGGGCTGCCCTTGGCATCGAGGAAGGAGACCAGCGCCTCGCCAACGCCCAGCTCGGTGATGGCCTGTTCGGTGCTGAAGGCCGGATTGGCGCGCATCGTCTCGGCCGCCGAACGCACGGCGCGCTGATCGCGCGGGGTGAAGGCGCGCAGCGCATGCTGCACGCGGTTGCCGAGCTGGCCCAGCACAGTCTCGGGCACGTCCAGCGGGTTCTGGGTGATGAAGTAGACGCCTACCCCCTTCGAGCGGATCAGCCGCACCACCTGCTCGATCTTGTCGAGCAGCGCCTTGGGCGCATCGTTGAACAGCAGGTGCGCCTCGTCGAAGAAGAACACCATCTTCGGCTTCGCCATGTCGCCGACCTCGGGCAATTGCTCGAACAGCTCGGCCAGCAGCCACAGCAGGAAGGTGCCGTAGAGCTTGGGGGCGTTCATCAGCTGGTCGGCCATCAGGATGTTGACCACGCCCCGGCCATCGGCGGCGGTGCGCATCATGTCCGAGAGCTTCAGCATCGGCTCGCCGAAGAACTGGTCGGCCCCCTGCTGCTCCAGTGCCAGCAGGTTGCGCTGGATCGCACCGATCGAAGCGGTCGACACGTTGCCATACTGGTTGGTGAACTGCTTGGCGTTCTCGCCGACGAACTGCAGCATCGAGCGCAGATCCTTGCTGTCGAGCAGCAGCAGGCCGTTGTCGTCGGCCACCTTGAACACCAGGTTCAG
>JBHADS010000292.1:0-5471 GCA_041855185.1 Lautropia sp.
CAGGAAGCAAAACGCGGCATCCCGTCGATCATCGACATCTCGCCCAGCGTCTGGCCGGGCGTGGCCGTAGCGATCCGGTTCTGAAACCCGTGCTGATCGGCGCGTACCACCTCCACGCGCCCGCTCATCAGCAGCAGCATGAAATCGCCCTGATCCCCCTCACGGATCAGCGTCTGATCGGCCGGCGCGTCATAGACCCGCATCACCGTGCCCAGCACCCGCACCTCGGCAAGCGTCAGCCCCGAGAACAGCGGTGAGTGCGACAGCAGATCATAGAGATCATCGGCAAAGTGCGTCCCCGCGCCGCGCGCCACCAGATGAAAGCGCCCCCGCTGCTCGGCACGACGAAAACTCTCGGCACCAGCGGCAGCGAGCAAATCCAATTCATCCTGAGAGGCAAGGGTCTGGGTCATGGCAAGGGCGGGCAGAAGCAGGATCGACGCAGCACCACGGCCAGACGCGGCCGTGGCAGGCGGACGGAGCAATCGGAGGCGATGAAGCAGCCCGCCCCATCGGCGGCAAGCCAGGGCTGGCAGAGGCGACACCGTCTTTCATCCTGCCTGCGGAGCGGCCGCAACCATCAGTCTGCCGGACAGCCAGCCAACCAGCGCCGTCGGCCGGTCGATCAGGCGGCCGGCATGTTGCAAAGGCGCAGCGGCCTCAGCCCCGGCCCAGCGCCAGCCGACGCTCGGTGACACCCTCGGCCAGCATCGCCAGCACCTCCTCGGTGCTGTCCCAGCCGATGCAGGCATCGGTGATGCTGCGGCCGTAGGTCGGCACCTTGCCCTGGATCAGATCCTCGCGCCCGGCCTCGAGATGGCTCTCGACCATCACCCCGAAAATCCGGCTCTCGCCATCGGAGAGCTGCTCGCAGATCTCGCGGCAGACCAGCACCTGATTCTCGTGCTTCTTCTGGCTGTTGCCGTGCGAACAGTCGATCATCAGTCGGCAGGCCAGCGCCGCACTGCCCGCCTCGCGGCAGGCCGCCTCGACACTTTCCCGATCATAATTAGGCGCCTTTCCACCGCGCAGAATGATGTGGCAGTCCTCATTGCCCGCCGTCTTGACGATGGCAGAGTGCCCACCCTTCGTCACCGACAGGAAATGGTGCGGTTGCGAAGAAGCCTTGATCGCGTCCAGCGCGATCCGCACATTGCCATCGGTGCCGTTCTTGAAGCCGACCGGACACGACAGCCCCGAGGCCAGCTCGCGGTGCACCTGCGATTCGGTGGTACGCGCACCGATTGCGCCCCAGGCGATCAGATCGGCGTAATACTGCGGCGTGATCATGTCGAGGAACTCGGTGCCGGCTGGCACCCCCATCGCATTGATGTCCATCAGCAGCTCGCGCGCCACCCGCAGCCCCCGGTTGATGTCGAAGCTGCCGTCCAGGCCCGGGTCATTGATCAGCCCCTTCCAGCCCACCGTCGTGCGCGGCTTCTCGAAATAGACCCGCATCACGATCTCCAGACGGTCCTTGTACTGCTCGCGCAGCGTCGCCAGACGGCTCGCATACTCACGACCAGCCTTGGGATCGTGAATCGAACAGGGACCGATCACGACCAGCAGCCGGTCATCCATGCCGTGCAGAATGCGATGGATCGCATTGCGCGAATCCGCCACCGTGCGGCCCACTTTTTCGTCCACCGGAAATTCCCGGATCAGGTGGGCCGGCGGCGCCAGTTCCTTGATGGCCAGAATGCGCAGGTCGTCGGTCAGAGGAGAAGTCATGGCTGTGATTCCTGATGTATGTGTCGTGCAAGGCCCCAAAAAAAAACCGTCAGGCTCTTCGCACTGACGGTTTCTCGGGTGATGATCGATCAGACTTTTTCAGCCAACACACTTCCGAGCCATTCCGCCAGCGGAATCGCGCCAAAAGTAAAAGCCAAAAAAGTAGTGTGCCTGAAAAATCATGTTCGTTAATTTAGTCCCAATCCGGCCGGCTTGCAAAGTTTTCCTTGCACTGCACAAGGAAAACCCTGATTTCTGGCAGTCGGGTGCGCATCCCGCCACACCCGACCGCTCGTTCAGGCCGTGCCGCCCACCGTCAGCCCCTCGATGCGCAGCGTCGGCTGACCGACACCCACCGGCACACTCTGCCCATCCTTGCCGCAGACGCCGATACCGGGGTCCAGAGCCAGATCGTTGCCGATCATCGTCACCCGCGTCAGCGCATCCGGCCCGTTGCCGATGATGGTGGCGCCCTTCACCGGATACTGGATCTTGCCGTTCTCCACCCAGTAGGCTTCCGAGGCCGAGAACACGAACTTGCCGTTCGTGATGTCCACCTGCCCGCCCCCGAAATTGACGGCATACAGCCCCCGGTCGAGCGAGGCCAGAATCTCCTGCGGATCATCCTTGCCGGCCAGCATGAAGGTATTGGTCATCCGCGGCATCGGCAGATGCGCAAAGGATTCGCGCCGGCCATTGCCCGTCACCGGCACCTTCATCAGCCGCGCATTCAGCGAATCCTGCAGATAGCCCTTCAGCACCCCGTCCTCGATCAGCACATTGCGCTGCGTCGGATTGCCCTCGTCATCCACATTCAGCGACCCGCGCCGGTCCTTGATCGTGCCATCGTCGATCACCGTCACGCCCTTGGCCGCCACCCGCTCGCCGATCCGGCCCGCAAACACCGACGACTTCTTGCGATTGAAATCGCCCTCCAGCCCGTGACCCACCGCCTCGTGCAGCAGCACCCCGGGCCATCCCGGTCCCAGCACCACGCTCAGCACCCCGGCCGGCGCCGGGCGCGACTCCAGATTCACCAGCGCCTGCCGCACCGCCTCGTCCACATAGGCATAGATGCGCGCGTCGTCGAAATAATCCAGATCGAAACGCCCGCCACCGCCGGCATGGCCCTGCTCGCGCCGGCCGTTCTGCTCGACGATCACCTGCACCGACACCCGCACCAGCGGACGCACATCCGCCGCCATCACCCCGTCCGAGCGCATCACCATCACCACATCGTGCTCGGCCGCCAGCCCCGCCATCACCTGCGTCACCCGCGGGTCCTTGCGCCGCGCATAGGCTTCGATCCGCTGCAGCAGCGCCACCTTGGCCGGCGAATCCATCGAAGCGATCGGGTCCTGCATCGGATACAGCCGGTGCGCCTTCACCGCGCCGGCCCGCCCGCCCGACACCCGGGCACGAGCACTGCGGCCCGAGCGTGCGATGGTGCGGGTGGCATCGGCCGCCGACATCAGCGCCTGCGCACTGATCTCATCCGAATAGGCAAAAGCCGAACGCTCACCGGTGACGGCCCGCACCCCGACCCCTTGCCCGATCGAGAAGCTGCCCGACTTGACGATCCCCTCGTCCAGACTCCAGCCCTCGCTGCGGGTGTACTCGAAATACAGATCGGCATAATCGACCCGATGCTCGAAAATCCGGGCGATCGTCCGGTCCAGATCGGCCTCGTCCAGACCAAAAGGTTCGAGCAGCAGCGACTTGGCCACCGCCAACGGCTGCAAGGTCGGATCATTCAGATTCATAAGCACAATATCCGTTCAGCGCACGTGCCCGGCCGGCCCCACGCCAGCCCGCACGCACCTCCATTCATTCAGGCGGCGCCCACTGTAGCACGGCGGCCAGACAGCCCCAAGCGGGGCGCGTACATCCCCACCACGCAAGCTGCCGGGCGAGCCCCGATCCCCTGAGCATCGACACCGGGCACAGCCCGGGTCTGTGGACCGCAGTGCCTTACCCTCTTGCGCTCTCCCCTGGTAGCGCCCGCACGAACAGTGCCTTCATGACACTGACAAAGGCTTCCGCCTGCTCCACCACCCGGGCGGCATCTTCTATTTCGACGGAATCACCGTTGTAATCCGCAAGCAGTCGAACCTCATGGGCCAGATTCAAACTCCGGCCGATTTCCTTGGGAACAGGCCCATCCTTGACGAGAAACCGGCTGAATGAACCAATCAAGCCACTGTGCGTGCGGCCAACCGCCGCATCGACAGGCGCGTTCGACAACAACAGCGCTGCACGCGCGGCATCGAACATCGCATAGTAGGCTCGGCTGGCAGCACCATCGGTATCGCCCAATCGCAACAGAACCTTGGCGGACGAACACGCCGTTTCAGCCTTTGCCATCAACGCCAACGGATCGGTGTTCTGCTTGCTCACAGCCGAACCCCATCCCGCTCGATGTTCCTCAGCAGCGCCGGATTGACATAATTTTCCGGGTGCTGCCACTCATCCAGCCAGATCGGCAACGGAGAGATCAGGATGCCCGTATCCAGCAGCACGTCATAGGCATCACTGGCCATGTCCAGCTTGATAGGGAGCAGGCGCTGACGCTCGCCCCGCAACAGCACCGCCACGTCCGCATCGCTGTCGGAGCGATGTGTGCCTCTCGCCCGACTCCCGTAGACGATGGCTGCCTCGATGTCGTACCTGCCCGCAATCGAGGCCAGAAAACGGCGAACAGCCGCCTCGGTATCGAGATCGATGGGGTTCATGAGACATCTCCTCAAGCGTGCTGCTCCGGCAGCCACCGCCCCTCAGCGGCATCAGCCCCGGCGCAGCGCCACTGTAGCACGGCGGCCAGACAGCCCCAAGCGGGGCGGGCCATTCGTCTCCCACCCCCGCAGCCCCCCCGACAGGGAGCAGCCGCCTCAGACCACCCGATGCCGCAGCGCCGGCAGACTCTCGCGCACCGAGCGGATGTGACCACGGTCCAGCACACCGGCCACCACCCCCTCCCCGCTGGCCAGCTCGGTCTCCACCTTGCCCCAGGGGTCCACCAGCATCGACTGCCCCCAGGTGCGCCGCCCCGACGGATGCGTGCCACCCTGCGCCGCCGCCAGCACATAGCACTGGTTCTCCACCGCCCGCGCCCGCAGCAGCAGCGACCAATGCGCCTGCCCCGTCGTGTAGGTGAAAGCCGCCGGCACCACGATCAGATCCACCGGCGCCATCTGCCGGTACAGCTCCGGAAAGCGCAGGTCGTAGCAGACCGACAGCCCCACCCGTAGTGCCGGCCCCTCGTCCATCGGCACATCGCAGACCACCGGCGTGCGGCCGGGCAGGATCGTGGCCGACTCGTCGAAACACTCCGGCCCCCGCTGGAACCCGAACAGATGGATCTTGTCGTAACGCGCCAGCAGCTGCCCGTCGGGGCCATAGACCAGACAACTGTTGAACACCCGCCCCCGCTTCGGCGATACCAGCGGCACTGTGCCGCCGATCAGCACCACCCGGTGCCGGCGCGCGCAGTCCGCCAGAAACTGCTGGATCGGCCCCTCGCCGTGCTGCTCCTCGATCGCCAGCTTGTCACGGTCGCTGTTGCCCATCTGACAGAAATACTCCGGCAGCAGCACCAGCCGCGCCCCGCCCGCAGCCGCCTCACCCACCAGGCGCTCGACCACGCTCAGATTGCCCTCGACATCCGGCCCGGACACCATCTGCACCGCCGCCACGCGAATCGAATTCAGCTCGTCCATCCTTCATCACCCCTCTTGTCGTGC
>JBHADS010000293.1:0-3423 GCA_041855185.1 Lautropia sp.
AATCCGGCGCGGGCGCAGAAGCTGGTGGCCGATCTCAATGCCCACCCGGTGCTGGCGGGGCGCTATCCCGCCCTCGTCGCCGTGGCGCTGGCTGAGGCGCCGGCTGCCGACATCATCATCAATGCCACCTCGGCAGGGCTGCAGACCCAGGGTCTGGAACTGCCGTCCGATCTGTTCGAGGGCTGCCGACTGGCCTATGACTGCATCTATGCCAGCCGTCCGACCCCCTTCATGCAGCGGGCCGAGGCCGCTGGTGTCGTCCAGCGCAGCGATGGCCTCGGCATGCTGGTCTGCCAGGCGGCCGAGAGCTTCCGCATCTGGCGTGGCGTCTACCCCGAGACTGCGCCAGTGCTGAGCGCGCTGCGGGCCGCCCTGGCGCACGGCGCGCACTGAGTCGTCCCCGCCGCCAGCCCCACCCGGGCGCGCCGGGCAGCGCCCGCAGCCGCAGCATCCGGGAGGGGTTCGGGCGAACGGCCGTCGGGCAGCGCTGGCGCCGCGTCTTCGGATGGGCCGCGCCGGGGGATCGACCGTATGGCACCTGATGCTCCGGCAATAATCGGAAGCTTGCGCTACCATGCCGGGCTGACAGTGCCGATTCATGCCGATCCTCTGTCGTTCCGCTCTCCGTGCAGGCTGCCTGGCGGCCTGCCTCGCCGGCCTGATGATGGCCAGAACCCGCTGAACCGATGAATACGCCGCCCGCACCCACTGATCCCAAGTCAGTCGCGTCGTCGTCACCCGCGCCATCGTCCGTGGCGGGGGCGTCGAGCGCGGGCGTGGGCGCGCACGCCGACACCATGCCGGCCGTGCCTGCGATCGGCACCGGCCCCACTGCCCAGGGCAACATCGAGCGCCAGGACACGGCAGGCTCCGCCGCTTCTGCATCGGGGCAGCTTCCGTCGTCGGGGCACTTTCCGCCCGTGGGGCACCTCCCTCCCTCGGGGCAAGCCGCGGCCAAGGGCGCCGGGGATGGCCGGGAAAGTACGGATCATGCTGCGGCGCGCGCCATCGAAGCCGGCAGCGGGAGTGGCACGCCATCCGGCGATGCACACGAGGCGGATGGGGGCGGTGGCAGCCGGGGGGGCGTCTTCGGGCACGCACCGGCGGATGTGCAGGCGGATGAGCGGGCGGCGACGGAAGGCAGCGAGGCCGAGCCCGAGGATGACGAGGACGGCCCGAGCACTGTCGTCCCGCGCGAGGCGGAGGAAGCTCAGCGGGCGCTGGTCGAAGTCCAGGCGCTGTTGAAGCACCACGCGGCCGAGCTGGAGGCCGCGCAGGTCGAGGCCGAGCGCACCGGCGACGAGCTGGGCGCCGATCCGCTCGGACGGATGTCGGAAGCCCAGTATCTGTCGCATCTGCGGGCGCGCCTCGAGAACCTGCACCCGGCCGACATCGCCTACGTGCTCGAAGCCTTACCGCAGGACGAGCGTCTGCTGGTTTGGGATTCGGTCAAGCGCGAGGCCGATGGCGCGATCCTGCTCGAAGTGTCCGAGCCAGTTCTGGAGTCGCTGGTCGACGCCATGACCGAGGACGAGCTGGTTGCAGCCGTCAAGGATCTCGACACCGACGATGTGGCCGACCTGGCCGAGCACCTGCCGGAGACCGTCGTCGAGCGGGTGCAGCACGAGCTGACACCCGAAGAACGCGAGCAGCTGCGGGCCGTGATGGCCTACCCCGAGGAGTCGGTGGGGGCGCGGATGGACTTCGAGTTCGTCCGCGTGCGCGAGGACGTGACGCTGGAGGTGGTGCTGCGCTATCTGCGCCGCTTCGACGAGCTGCCCCAGCACACCGACCAGGTGTTCGTGGTCGATCGTGACGGCACGCTGATCGGCAGCCTGTCGATCGAACAGTTGCTGACCAACGAGCCCGAGACCGATGTGTCCGAGGTGATGCACCGCGACATCCTGTCGCTGGAGGCCCACTATGACGTGGGCGATGCCGCACAGGCGTTCGAGCGCTATGACCTGGTGTCGGCGCCGGTGGTGGACGAGGCCGGCAAGCTGATCGGGCGTCTGACCATCGACGAGGTGGTCGACGTGATCCGGGAGGAGGGCGAAACCGATGTGCTGAACCAGGCGGGTCTGCGCGAGGACGAAGACCTGTTCGCCTCGGTCTGGCGCTCGGCAGCCAACCGCTGGCTGTGGCTGGCGGTCAATCTGGTGACAGCCTTTCTCGCCTCCCGCGTCATCGGCCTGTTCGACGATACCATCGAAAAGGTGGTGGCGCTCGCCGCGCTGATGCCGATCGTCGCCGGTCTGGCCGGCAACTCCGGCAACCAGACGATGGCACTGGTGATCCGCTCGCTGGCGCTGGGGCAGGTGACGAGCAGCAACTTCGGCCGCCTGATGCGCAAGGAGCTGACCGTCGCGCTGCTCAACGGCATCGTCTGGGGCAGCGTGGCCGGCGGGGTCTCATGGCTGCTCTACTACGACACCGCGCAGGCTATGCTGCTGGGCGTGGCGATGGCGGTCGCCATCCTGCTCAACCTGCTGATCGGTGCCTTTCTGGGCGTGCTGGTGCCCTTCGTGCTCGAAAAGCTCGGCCGCGACCCGGCCATCGGCGCCTCGGTGCTGCTGACCTTCTCCACCGATGGCCTGGGCTTCCTGATCTTCCTGAGCCTGGCGACGATGCTGTTCTGAACAGGGCAAAGGCGCCATTCAGAGCTTTTTCCGGGGCTGAGAGACGAATGCGGAAGCCGAGACAGCGGGGCCGGGGCTTGTGAGGCCAGGGCACAGGGCAGGGGCGTTGGGGAGACCCCTGCGCCCCGTGTTGCAGCGGACTGTAAGCCTCAGCTCCGCGCCCGCGCAAAGGCCGACGCCTCGGCCACCAGCGCATCATCCGGACGCACGCCGGTATACAGCTCGAACTGCTCGACCGCCTGCAGCACGATCACTTCGGCGCCCGAGATCGTCTGCTTGCCGGCCGCCTGCGCTGCCTTGATCAGCGGGGTCTCGGGGGGCAGCGCCACCACATCGAAGATCACCGAAGCCTGGTCGATCATTGCTTGCCGGAAGGCGAGCATCTCCTCTTCCTTGCCGCCCTTCATGCCGATCGGCGTCACGTTGACCAGAATGTCGGCCTGCTCGTGGCCGAGATCATCGACGTGCTCGAAACCATACTGCGCGGCCAGCCGGGGGCCGGTGACGGCGTTGCGGGCAAAGACCTTCAGCTTCGTGAAGCCCTTGTCGCGGAAGGCGGCGACCACGGCCTTGGCCATGCCGCCGCTGCCGCGCACGATCACACGGGCATTCCGATCGAGCGCGTACTTGTCGATCAGTTTGGCGATGGCGATGTAGTCGGTGTTGTAGGCTTTCAGGAAACCGAGGTCGTTGACGATGGTGTTGACCGACTGGATGGCCTGGGCCGAGGCATCGATCTCGTCCAGGAAGGGCATGCAGCTTTCCTTGAAGGGCATCGAGACGG
>JBHADS010000294.1:0-5789 GCA_041855185.1 Lautropia sp.
CTTCCCGTTGCTGCCGCTGCCGACCGGGAGGACGCCCCCCCTGCGCCGACCCACCGTCCAGCCCCAGCACGTGCTGGCGCAGCGAGAATGCAACGATCTGCACCGCCTGCGACAGATTCAGCGAGTTGTAGCCTGTATCGGCCGGAATCGCCAGCCAGCGCTGGCAACGCGCCATCTGCTCGATGCTGAGTCCGGTACGCTCGGTGCCGAACACGAAAGCCACCCGCGGGAGACGGCCGGCCCGCACGGCCTCGATCACGTCCGCGCACAAGGGCAGCGGAAACTCGGGCGCCGGCCCGTGGCGCCGCCCCTCCGCGCTGACGGCCACCGCCAGCTGGCAGTCGGCCAGCGCCTCGTCGAGCGTGTCGCAACTGCGCACCGCAGGCAGCCGCGCCTCGGCGCGCCCTGCCCGCGCCAGGGCATCCGGATGCTGCCGGAAATCGGGGTCCTGTGGCGAAACCACCATCAAATCCCGCAAGCCCATCGTGGTCATTGCGCGCACGGTCGAACCGATGTTGGCAGCCAGACTTGGCGCCACCAGCACGATCCTGCAAGCATCCAGGCAGCTCTGACGGTCGGAATCAAGCGCCTGATGGATCTGCAAAATTTCTGAACGGCCGGTCATTTTCGTTATAATCTACGCTTGTTCGAGAAAGAAAAAGCCCCATCACACCATGCATCCGATGCTCAACGTCGCTGTCCGCGCGGCACGACAAGCCGGTCGCCTGATCAACCGCGCCAGCATTGACGTGGAAACGGTGCAGATCACACGCAAAGATCGCAACGATTTCGTCACCGAGGTGGATCGCGCCTCGGAGCTTGCCATCATCGAAACGCTGCTGGCTGCCTATCCGACCCACGCCATTCTAGCGGAGGAGTCCGGCTTCAAGCCCGGCAAGGGCTGCACCGATGAACACTCGTGGAAGGAAGCCGAGTACCTGTGGATCATCGATCCGCTCGACGGCACCACCAATTTCATTCATGGCCTGCCGCACTACTGCATTTCCATCGCGCTGATGGAACGCGGCGTCATCACGCAGGGCCTGATCTTCGACCCCAACAGCAATGAGCTGTTCACCGCCTCGCGCGGCCGCGGCGCCTTCCTGAACGATCGGCGCATCCGCACCAGCAAGCGCTTCCGCCTCGAGGATTCGCTGATCTGCACCGGCTTTCCCTTCCGTCGCTTCCAGGATCAGGACCAGTACCTGACCCTGCTGCGCCCACTGACCGAGAAAGGCGCCGTCATGCGCCGTACCGGCTCGGCCGCGCTGGATCTGGCCTACACAGCAGCTGGTCGTTTCGACGCCTATTTCGACCGTGGCCTGAAAGCATGGGATGTGGCTGCCGGCAGTCTGCTGATCACCGAGGCCGGAGGTCTGGTCGGTGATTTCAACGGTAACGCCAATTATCTGGATGCAGGCCAGGTACTGGCCGGCAACCCGAAGATGTTCTCGGCCCTGATACCCTTGCTGCAACCCGTGCTGGGTGATCAACCCGCGCCCGCGGCACTGCGTACCGACGCCCCGCAGCCCCGCCGTCAGATCAGGCGCAAGACGCCGGCCGATGGCGGCAGCACCGACGCCCAGCTCGCCTGATCCGTCGCCCTCGAAGTGGCAGCCCCCGCTGTGGGACTGCCATTTTCGTTGTTCAGCCGTCCTTTTCATCCACTGTCTCTGCGGCGACAAGCCAGATCTGCACCCCGGTGCCCGGCTCCGTCACAGTTTCCGATTCTTTCACTCAGCAGCTTTCTCCCCGATCGATCCCGATCACGCCACACCATGACGAAACATACGAGAACCAGGCAAAGCACCGGCCAAAGATCTTCTCACTCCCTTGCGATCCGCACAGGCAAGCGCCTGCTGCTTCCCGCCCTGCTCGCCATCGGCCTGACAGCCTGCAATCAGGGCGGCGCTGACGCCCAGGGCGGTGCCGCGGCAGGCGGCGGCGGCCCAGAAGGTGGCATGCCCCCGATCGAAGTCGGCGTGGTCCAGGCCCAGTTCGGCCCGGTGGGCATCACCACCGACCTGCCTGGCCGTATCGAGGCACGGCGTGTGGCGCAGATCCGCGCCCGTGCCGCCGGCATCCTCGAAAAACGTCTGTTCGAGGAAGGCAGCGACGTGAAAGCCGGTCAGCTGCTGTTCAAGATCGACGCGGCCCCTTACGAAGCTGCACTGAACAGTGCCAAGGCCTCGCTGGCCCGCGCCCAGACGGCCGAACGACTGGCTTCCGACGAGGTTCGTCGCTACGCACCGCTGATCAAGGCCAATGCCGTCAGCCGCCAGACCTATGACAACGCCGTCTCCGCCCAGCAGCAGGCCCGCGCCGATGTGGCCGTGGCCCGCGCCAACGTGCGGACGGCCGAGATCAATCTCTCGTATGCCAATGTGACCTCGCCGATCAGTGGCCGTATCGGCCGTGCACTGGTCACGGAAGGTGCGCTGGTTGGTCAGGGTGAGGCCACCCAGCTGGCCACCGTGCAGCAGATCGATCCGGTCTACGTCAACATCACCCAGCCGGCCTCCGCCGTGCTGCGCCTGAAGCGCGGCCTCGAAAGCGGCCAGCTGAAGCAGGCCCCCGAAACCGATGGCGCGCTCAGCGTCGGCATCCGTCTCGATGACGGCACGCTCTACGCCCACAAGGGCAAGCTGCTCTTCACCGATCTGACGGTGGACGAGAGCACCAACCAGGTGACGCTGCGCGCCGAAGTGCCGAACCCGCAGGGCGAACTGCTGCCCGGTCTCTACGTGCGCGCCGAGCTCGAGCAGGCCGAGATTCCCGAGGCCATCATGCTGCCGCAGCAGGCCGTCACCCGCACCCAGGCCGGCGACATCGTCACCGTGGTGGCCCCCGATGGCAGCCTGTCGCAGCGCCCCGTCCGCATCGGCGGCTCGCGTGGCTCGAACTGGGTCGTGCTCAGTGGGCTGAAGGCCGGCGACCAGGTGATGGTCGATGGCTTCCAGAAACTTCAGATGCTGGGCGCAGCCGCTGCCAAGGCCAAGGTCAAGGCCGTGCCATGGCAGCCGGGCGCGGCCCCGCAGGGCAGCGGCGCTGCACAGCAGGCTGGCCAACAGCAGTCCGGCGAGCAGTCGTCTGCCACCCAACCCGCAGCCGGCGACGCCGCTGCGAAGTAAGAGGCGAATCCGATCATGGCCCAGTTTTTCATTCACAGACCCATCTTTGCCTGGGTGGTCGCACTGTTCCTGATGATCATCGGGGCGGTGTCGATCACCCAGCTACCCATTTCGCAGTATCCGAACGTCGCGCCGCCCACGATCCAGCTCAGCGTCACCTATCCGGGCGCTTCGGCCCAGACGCTGGAGGATTCCGTGCTCAGCATCATCGAGCGCGAGATGAACGGCTCGCCCGGTCTGATGTACATGGAAGCCGCGGCGGAGGCCAACGGCACCGGCACGCTCATGCTGACCTTCAAGAACGGCACCGACGAGGACCTCGCCCAGGTCGATGTGCAGAACCGTCTGTCGCGAGCCACCCCACGGCTGCCCAGCTCCGTGACCCAGCAGGGTGTGCAGGTCGAGAAGGTCCGCTCGAACTTCCTGGCCTTCATCATGCTGTCGTCCACCAACCCGGCCTATGATCCGACCGGGCTGGGCGACTACGCGGCCCGCAACATCGTGCCCGAGATCCAGCGGATCGCCGGCGTCGGCCAGGCGCAGCTCTTCGGGGCCGAGCGTGCGATGCGGGTCTGGCTCGATCCGGAGAAGCTCGAAAGCTTCAAGCTCTCCTCCGCTGAGGTCGTTGCCGCCATCTCGGGCCAGAACGTCCAGGTCTCGGCCGGTGCGATCGGTGAGCTGCCCAACATCAAGGGACAGACGATCACCGCCACCGTGGTCGCCAAGGGACAGCTCGACTCGGTTGAAGCCTTCGGCAACATCGTGCTGCGTGCCAGCGCCGATGGCGCCACCGTCCGGCTGAAGGATGTCGCCCGGATCGAGCTGGGCAGCCAGAGCTATGCCACCTCGGCCCGCCTCGACGGCAACGATGCCGTCGGTATCGGCGTGCAGCTGACCTCCTCCGGCAACGCGATGGCCACCGCGGCCGCCGTCAATGCCAAGATGGAGGAACTGTCGAAGTTCTTCCCCGAAGGCATGGAGTGGCAGATCCCCTACGACACTTCGGGCTTCGTCAAGATCTCGATCGAGAAAGTCGTCCAGACCCTGGCCGAAGCCATCCTGCTGGTGTTCCTGGTGATGTTCCTGTTCCTGCAGAACATCCGCTACACGATCATCCCGACCATCGTCGTGCCGGTGGCCCTGCTCGCCACCTTCAGCGTGCTGGCGGCGCTCGGCATGTCGATCAACGTGCTGGCGATGTTCGCAATGGTGCTGGTGATCGGGATCGTCGTGGACGACGCGATCATCGTGGTCGAGAACGTCGAGCGGATCATGGACGAGGAAGGTCTGCCGCCGAAGGAAGCCACCATCAAGGCGATGAAGCAGATCTCGGGCGCCATCATCGGTGTGACCGTGGTGCTGATCTCGGTGTTCGTGCCGCTGGCCTTCTTCGGTGGTTCGGTCGGCAACATCTACCGCCAGTTCTCCGTGGTGATGGCGACCTCGATCGGTTTCTCGGCCTTCATGGCGCTGTCGCTGACGCCGGCGCTGTGCGCCACCATGCTGAAGCCGATTCCCGCCGGCCATGCCCATGCCAAGAGCGGCTTCTTCGGCTGGTTCAACCGGGGCTTCTCCTCGGCTGCGCGCAGCTACGAGGGCAGCATGGCCAAGGTCGTGCGCCGTGCCGGCCGCTTCATGCTGCTCTATCTGGTCATCGTCGGCGTGCTCGCCTACTTCTTCATGCGCCTGCCCACCGGCTTCCTGCCCAACGAAGACCAAGGTTATGTGATCGTCAACGTTCAGCTGCCCGCGGGCGCCACGCAGGAGCGTACCCGTGCCGTGATCGAGCAGGCCGAAGCCTTCATGAAACAGCAACCCGAGGTGGACCACACCGTGTCCGTGCTGGGCTACTCCTTCAGCGGCCAGGGCCAGAATGCCGGCCTGATGTTCGTGACGCTGAAGCCCTGGGACAAGCGTCCTGGCGCCGATCAGTCCGCCGAAGCGCTGGCTGGCCGGGCCTTCATGGCATTGGGCAGCATCCGGGATGCCTTCATCTACCCGCTGTCACCACCGGCGATTCCCGAGCTGGGCAACTCCACCGGTGTGGCCTTCCGTCTGCAGGACCGGGGCGCGAAGGGTCATGAGGCACTGCTGCAGGCCCGCAACATGATGTTGGGCATGGCGATGCAGAGCCCGGTGCTGACCGGGGTCCGTCCGGACGGGCTCGAAGATGCGCCGCAGCTGCAACTGGAGATCGACCGCGACAAGGCCAACGCCCTGGGCGTGTCCTTCGCCTCGATCAGCGCGACCATCTCGACCACGCTGGGTTCCAGCTACGTCAACGACTTCCCGAACCAGGGCCGCCTGCAGCGGGTGATGGTTCAGGCCGATGCGCCGGCACGGATGCAGCCCGAGGATCTGCTGAAGCTGAACGTGCTGAACAGCGCGGGTCAGGCCGTGCCCTTCTCCTCCTTCGCCAGCACCAAGTGGGTGGTCGGTCCGATGCAGACCGTGCGCTACAACGGCTATCCGACGATGAAGATCGAGGCGCAGGCCGCGCCGGGCTACAGTACCGGTCAGGCGATGGCCGAGATGGAGCGTCTGGCCGGGCAGCTGCCGGAAGGCTTCGGCTTCGAGTGGACCGGCACCTCCTACGAGGAGCGGCTCTCGGGCGACCAGATGTACATCCTGTTCGCCTTCTCGCTGCTGGCCGTCTTC
>JBHADS010000295.1:0-4137 GCA_041855185.1 Lautropia sp.
ATCTGCACGGTTTCCGCTCCTCGCCGCAGTCCTTCAAGGGACGGCTGCTGGCCGAGCGGATGAGGGCGCTGGGGCGGGCGGCCGAGTATGCGGCGCCGGCCTTGCCCCCTTCGCCGACGCAGGCGATCGCGGAGGTCCAGGCGCGCCTGCGGCCGGGGCCGCAGGACACCCTGGTCGGCAGCTCGCTGGGTGGTTTCTATGCGATCTGGCTGGCCGAGCAGCATGGCTGCCGGGCGGTGCTGCTGAATCCGGCGGTGGAGGCGCCGCGCGATCTGGCAACGCAGGTCGGTCCGCAGACCGGCTATCACGACGGCGAGCCTTTCGAGTTTCTGCCGGTCTACATCGATGAGTTGCAGGCGCTCAAGTGCGCCGGGCTCAGCGATCCGTCGCGCTACTTTCTGATCGCAGCTAAGGGCGACGAGGTGCTGGACTGGCGCGAGATGGTCGCGTTCTGCCGGGGTGCGAAGCAGCGGGTGCTGCCGAGGGGCGATCACGGGCTGTCGGACTTTGCCGACCACCTGGACGCAGTGCTGGCCTTTGCCGGCATCAGGGCGGCATAGCCCCAGTCCCCGATGCCAGGTGCTTGCGGATGGACAAGGGGCACAGAATGTGCCGCTGCCCGCAATCCCCTTTGCTCCGTCGGATTGTGAAGGGCTGCCCCTTATAATGAACGGCTGTCGGAGCCGTGCAACGGCTTTCCAATCCCTCCGCTGCCGTTTCTGTCGCTGTTTCCGACGCTTCGGCCCATCAGTCGATGAATCCATCCTATCTGTTATTTGAAGAGGCCGGTCAGTTCAAGACGGGCACCATCCTGCAGGATGCGGGCGCCAGCCTGCAGGTCGAACTCACCACCGGCAAACGGGTCAAGGTCAAGCAGGGCAATGTGATGCTGCGCTTCGCGTCGCCGGGGCCGGCCGAGATGCTGAATCAGGCGCTGACCGAAGCCGAGGGCATCGACATCGATTTCCTGTGGGAATGCGCACCGCAGGAGGAATTCGATTACCAGCTGCTGGTGGGGGAATACTTTGGCGAAGGGGCCACGGTGGTACAGCAGACGGCGATGCTGATGCGCCTGCACGGCATGCCGGTTTATTTCTACCGCAAGGGCCGGGGGCGCTATCGGCCCGCCCAGCCCGAGACGCTGAAGGCCGCGCTGGCTGCCATCGAGCGCAAGCGCCGGCAGGAGGAGGAAATCCAGGCGCTGGCGGAGGCGCTGACGGCGGGCGAGCTGCCGCCGCTGATTGCGCAGCGCGTGCCCGATCTGCTGGTGGCTGCCGACCGGCAGTCGATCGAATATCGGGCGCTCGATCTCGCCTGCCAGCAGACCGGGTTGTCGCCGGAGCGGCTGCTGCTGCGCGTCGGCGCGCTTGCCAGCGCCCGCGAAGTGCACGAGCAGCGCTTCCTGCGTTCGCATTTTCCGGCGGGGATCGGTTTTCCGGCCGCGCTGGCCCAGTATCAGCCCCCCGCGCTGGACAGTCTGCCCGAGAGTCCGGTGGAGGCGTTCTCGATCGACGATTCCAGCACGACCGAGATCGATGACTGCCTGTCGGTGCAGTGGCTCGACGATGGCATGGCCCGGGTCGGTATCCACATCGCGGCGCCGGCGCTCGGCATCCAGCCCGGCGATGCGGTCGATCATGTGGCCCGCGAGCGGATGACCACGGTCTACAGCCCTGGCAGCAAGATCACGATGCTGCCGGAGGCGGTGGTGCGCAGCTTTTCGTTGGACGAAGGCAACACCCGGCCGGCGCTCTCCCTGTATCTGGATGTCAATGTCGAAACATTGCAGATCGCAGGCGAGTTCAGCCAGGTGGACCGTATCCGGGTGGTGCGCAACATCCGCCACGACGAGCTGGTGCCCTACGACACCGAGGAGGCGCTGAACAGCCGGCCTGGCGAGGGGGAAGCGGATCTGCTGGCAGGGCTGCCCTTTGCCGATGCCTTCCGGCTGCTGTGGCGTCTGACCGAGGCGCTGTCGGCCGAACGTGACAAGATGCGTGGCCGGCCCGAGATGCGCTCGCGGGTCGATTTCTCCTTCCGCATCGACGGCGATCAGGTCGAGATCCTGCGCCGGCGCCGGGATGCGCCCTTCGACCGGATCGTCGCCGAGATGGCGATCCTGGCCAATTCGCGCTGGGGGCGTCTGCTGGCCGACCGCGAAGTGTCGGGTCTGTACCGATCACAGTCCTTTGGCAGGGTAAAAATGTCCACCCATCCTGCCGCCCATCAGGGGCTGGGGGTTGCTCAGTATGCTTGGAGCACATCGCCGCTGCGCCGCTATATCGATCTGATCAATCAGATGCAGTTGGTGGCCGTGCTGGAAGGGCAGGTACCGCCTTTCACCATGAATGACACATCTCTGTATGCGATTGTGTCTGCTTTTGAGGCACGGTATGGCACGGTGGGCGAATATCAGCAGACAATGGAGCGTTACTGGTGCCTGAAGTGGGTCGGGCAGCAGGAGGAAAGCCGGTTCGAGGCCGTGGGCATCCGCGACGAGACCGTGCGTCTGGCCGGTGCGCCGCTCTATTTCCAGGTCAGTGGCCTGCCGCCGCTGGTCGACGGCCAGCCGCTGCTGGTGGATCTGCTGGATTGGGACGAGCTGGACCTGACGGTCCAGGCGCGTGCCGTCCGGCTGCTGACAGACCCGCATGATTCAGACCCGGTGGGGGCGGAGGCCAACATCGGGCAGGCAACCGAGAATCCGAACGACACGGAGTGATCTCTGAATGGCCGCTGCAATGCAATGGTCTCGTGCTTTCCTGAAGTCCTTTTCGCGCATGGAGCCACTGACGGTTGGCATCATCGTCTCGCTCATCGTCCACATGGGCGTGCTGATGCTCCGTTTCACTGCAGCGGACCCCGCCCGTTTTCTGCCGTCCGAATCCCAGCTCGAAGTCGTGCTGCTCAACGCCGCGACCAAGGCCAAGCCGCTGAACCCCGAGGTGCTGGCCCAGGTCGACATGGAGGCGGGCGGCGATCGTGACGAGGGGCGTGCCCGCTCGCCGCTGCCGGTGTCGGCCAAGGCCGAGGACGGCGATGCCCTGAAAGCGCAGCAGGCCCGTCTGCAGCAGCTCGAAGCCGAGCAGCAGCGGCTGCTGGCGCTCAACAACAGCAATGCCCCCACCTCGCAGGCCGAGCAGAAACCGGCCCAGCCCTCGGAAGGCGCCGAGGATGACGAGGTGCAGAAAGCCATCGCCCGGCTGCAGGCGCAGATCGATCGCCAGCTCGAAGACTATGCACGCCGTCCCAAGCGTCTGACCTACGGGGTCAACGCCACCGGCGTCAACTACGCACGCTACGTCAGCAGCTGGGCCGACAAGATCGAGCGGATCGGCACCGAGCGCTTCCCGAAAGAAGCGCGGGGCAAGATGTACGACTCGCTGACCGTCACCGTCGAGCTGGACAAGTACGGCAACGTCGTCGATGTGCTGATCAACCGTAAATCGCAGTACGAGGCGCTGAACCGCGTGATCCGGGAGATCGTGCTGGCCGGTGCCCCCTACGAAGCTTTCACGGCCGAGATGCGCAAGGATGGCGACATCCTGCAGATCGTGCGGACCTGGACCTTCACCAACGACAGTCTGCGCACGGGGGCCGTCAAGAACGGAGGAACTTCCTGATGTCCCTGCCATCGCCCGATCGCTATCTGGTGGTGGGCAACCCGATTGCCCACAGCCGCTCGCCCGAGATCCACGCCGCCTTTGCCCGCCAGACCGGGCAGCAGATCCAGTATGAGCGTCGGCTGGTCGACATCGAGCCGCCCGAAGCCTTCGAGCAGGCGATGCGCCGTTTTGCCCGGGACGAGGGCGGACGCGGCGCCAATGTCACCATGCCCTTCAAGGAAGCGGCCTTCCGGATGGCTGATCAGCTGAGCGATCGGGCCCAGGTGGCCGGTGCCGCCAACACCCTCAGCTTCGAGCAGGGGCGGGTGCTTGCCGACAACACCGACGGTCATGGGTTGGTGACGGACATTCAGCAGCAGGGGATCTCGTTCCAGGGCGCCCGTGTCACGGTCCTGGGGGCCGGCGGTGCGGCCCGTGGGCTGATGCTCTCGCTGCTGCAGGCCGGGGCCAGCCAGGTGGTGGTGGCCAACCGCAATCCGGCGCGGGCGCAGAAGCTGGTGGCCGATCTCAA
>JBHADS010000296.1:0-3449 GCA_041855185.1 Lautropia sp.
CAGCTGGGTGGTGTAGAGCCGGTCCTTCAGGATGTCGAGGTAGAAGGCGCCCAGATCCTCGGAGCAGAAGTTCTGCAGCGCCGAGACCACCGGGTGGAACTCGTAGCGCAGATAGTGGGCGACGAGACGCTCCTGCAGCTGCTCGGTCATCGACAGCGCGTAGCGGTCGATGTCGAACATCTGATCGAGCGGCACGGCATCCGTCTCGATGTCGAAATCGGAGACGTTGGCCAGCAGGAAGCGCAGCGTGTTGCGGATGCGGCGGTAGGATTCGACCACCCGTTTCAGGATCTCGTCGGAGACGGTGATCTCGCCGGAGTAGTCGCTGCTGGCGGTCCACAGACGCAGGATCTCGGCGCCGAGCCGGTCGGCCACTTCCTGCGGATCGACGCCGTTGCCCAGCGATTTGCTCATCTTGCGGCCCTGGCCGTCGACCACCATGCCGTGCGTCAGCAGCGCCTTGTAGGGCGGGGTGCCGTTCATCATGCATGAGGTCAGCAGCGAGGAGTGGAACCAGCCGCGGTGCTGGTCCGAGCCTTCCAGATAGAGGTCGGCCGGGAACTGCGAGTCTTCGCGGTGCGAGCCGCGCAGCACGGTCTGGTGCGTGGTGCCCGAGTCGAACCACACGTCGAGGGTGTCCTTGCCCTTTTCATACTGGTCGGCCTCGTCGCCGAGCAGGTCGCGCGGCTCCAGGGTCTGCCAGATCTCGATGCCGTGCTGTTCGACCAGATCGGCGATCCGGTCGAGCAGTTCGGGGGTGCGCGGGTGCAGCTCGCCGGTTTCCTTGTGCAGGAAGAAGGCCATCGGCACGCCCCACTGGCGCTGCCGCGACAGTGTCCAGTCGGGCCGGTTGGCGATCATCGCGTGCAGGCGCGCCTTGCCCCAGGCCGGGTAGAAGGCAGTCTGTTCGACGCCCGCCAGTGCCCGCTCGCGCAGCGTCGGGCCTTCGTGCGGCTGCAGGTCCATGCCGGCGAACCACTGGTTGGTGGCGCGCAGGATCAGCGGGGTCTTGTGCCGCCAGCAGTGCATGTAGCTGTGCGACAGCTTCTCGGCGTGCAGCAGGGTGCCGTTGTCGCGCATGTGGGCGATGATCTTCGGGTTGGCGTCCCAGATCGACAGGCCGCCGAACAGCGGCAGGCTGGTGGCGTAGACGCCGTTGCCCATTACCGGGTTGATGATCTCGTCATCCGAGCGGCCGTGGGCGCGGAAAGCCTGGAAGTCTTCGACACCGTGGGCCGGCGCCGAATGGACGAGGCCGGTGCCGGTGTCGGTGGTGACGTAATCGGCCAGATAGACCGGAGCCAGCCGGTCGTAGAAGGGGTGGCGGAAGCTGATGCTGCCCAGCGCCTGGCCCTTGGTGGTGGCGATGACCTGGCCCTTCAGGCCGTAGCGTTCGAGCTGCGGGCCGACCCGTTCGGCGGCGATCACCAGCAGCAGCGGCTTGCCGTCGCGCTCGGTCTGCACCAGCGCATAATCGACTTCGGGGTGCAGGTTCAGCGCCTGGTTGGCGGGCAGCGTCCACGGCGTGGTGGTCCAGATCACGCCGTAGCCTTCGCCCTCGGGCAGCGCATCCAGCCCGAAAGCCCGGGCCAGCGCCGCGCGGTCGTCGAAGGGGAAGCCGACATCGACGGCCGGGTCGGTGCGGTCGGCATACTCGACCTCGGCTTCGGCCAGCGCCGAGCCGCAGTCGAAGCACCAGTTGACCGGCTTCAGGCCACGGAAGACGAAACCGGCACGCATGATCGTTGCCAGCGAGCGGATTTCCTCGGCCTCGCTGGCCGGGGCCATCGTCAGATAGGGGTGCTCCCAGTCACCCAGCACGCCCAGGCGCTTGAAGTCGGCTTTCTGCTTGGCGACCTGCTCGGTGGCATAGGCGCGGCATTTGGCCTGCACCTCGGTGGTCGGCAGGTTCTTGCCGAACTGCTTCTCGATCTGGTGCTCGATCGGCATGCCGTGACAGTCCCAGCCCGGCACGTAACGGGCATCGAAGCCGGCCAGATTGCGCGACTTGATGATGATGTCCTTCAGGATCTTGTTGACGGCATGGCCGATGTGGATCATGCCGTTGGCATAGGGCGGGCCATCGTGCAGCAGGAAGATCGGGCGACCCTTGGCAACCGCACGGATGCGCTTGTAGACGCCTTCGTCCTCCCAGCGCTTGACCCAGCCGGGCTCCTGCTTGGGCAGGTTGCCGCGCATCGGGAAGGGGGTGTCGGGCAGATTCAGGGTCTGGCGGTAGCCGGCGGCATTGTCCTTGCCGGCGGAATCATTGGACTTGGCCATCAGATCAGCGTTGGGTGTTCGTTTGGAAGTGGGCCCGCGCCTGATCGACATCGGCGGCAATCTGGCGGGTCAGGGAGGCGAGATCGGGAAAATGCAGCTCGTCGCGCAGCTTGTGCAGGAACTGCACGCGCACCAGCCGGCCATAGGCGTTGCCCTGCCAGTCGAGCAGATGGGTTTCGAGCAGATAGCTGCCCTGGTGTTCGACGGCGGGGCGGGTGCCCAGGTTGGCGACGCCGGGCAGCGGCCGATCGGCCAGCCCGTGCACCTGCACGACGAAGACGCCCTGCAGCGCGGGACGGCCGTGCGGCAGACGCAGGTTCAGCGTCGGAAAACCGAGTTTGTTGCCGAGCTTGCGGCCGTGGGTGACACGTCCGCTGAGGCAATAGGGGCGGCCCAGCATCTTTTCGGCCCAGGCAAAATCGGCCATCGTCAGGGCGTCGCGCACCAGCGAGCTGGAGATGCGCACACCGGCATCCTCGACGGTCGGCATCGCCTCGACCTCGATGCCGTGCTGCCGGCCCATTTCACGCAGGGCCGCGAAGTCACCGGCGCGCCGGGCACCGAAGCGGAAGTCGGTGCCGATGCGGATGTGGCGCGCCTGCAGCCCCTCGGCCAGAAAGCGGTGCACGAAGTCATCGGCCGGCCATTGGGCCATCCGGCTGTTGAAGCGGGCCAGGCACACCTGATCGATGCCCAGCCGGGCCAGCATGTCGAGACGGTCGCGCAGCGTGGAGATGCGCACCGGATGGGCGCCCGGCGATTGGCCCCGTGCTTCGGCCAGCTGGGTGAAGTATTCGCGCGGATGGGGCTCGAAGGTGAGCACCGTGGCAGGCAGACCCAGCCGACGGGCATCTTCGACGACCCTGCGCAACAGGGCCTGGTGGCCGAGATGGACGCCGTCGAAGTTGCCGATGGTCAGCGCGCAGGGCTGGCGCGATGCGGGTGGGAGAGGGGACCGGAATATTTTCACCGGGCCGATTATAGAGCGTGTTATGCACTTGATCGCAGCCGCGAAAGGAGCTCTGGGCGCGTCTTGCCACGTTTGAAGCGGGTGATGAGGGCGCGCTCGCGGCCGAATGGGGGGCGAGGGGCGCGCTGCGGGTTGAATCGGGGAAGCCCCGGGGGGCGCGCTCGGTGGAGGCGTGCGAGGGGCTCGGCGAAGGGGC
>JBHADS010000297.1:0-5084 GCA_041855185.1 Lautropia sp.
ACAGCGTGTCGATCTGCTGCCTGATGAAGTCGGTCGGCACCTCGTGGATACCCGTCACCTGGCGGGTATTCTGGGCGGTCAGCGCGCTGATGACGGCACAGCCATAGCCACCGAGCGCCGAGAAGGTCTTGATGTCGGCCAACACGCCGGCACCACCACTCGGGTCGACGCCGGCAATCGTCAGCAGGTTGGCGATGCGCCGCCCCTCCGGGGCATCCGAGGCGGGAACGCCATGTGAAAGAGATGAGGTGTTCATGGATGCTCCTGCTCCTGTATCCAGACGGGTCCGGGCGCTGACGGCTGCGCCCAGCAAGTGACGAGGCCACGTCCCGTTCGGGTGCAGTGGCCGACCCTGACGACGAAGAGATACAACGAAAAGCACCGCTTGGGCACTGCCTTCTGCGCCCCTTGCAGGCGGAAGCACTGCGGCGGATCACGAGACAACGGCAGACCTGCTGATCGATGTCCCAGGGCACTCGCGGCTTACGCGCCCCCGCCGCGCTGCTCCTGTGCCCCGGCAAGCGGCGGCGATGCCAACGGCGTGCAGACATCCTATCATTTCAGCTCAAGCCTGTTGCACACATACCGCCCCATCGGCGCCCCTGCCTCGCCCCCGGGACGACCGGGCGAAACGTCCCCCCGGCGCCCCTCCCGGCCTCCTGGCCCCCTTTCCTGAGCCTTTCGGATTTCGTATCTCTTGTCTCTCATGAACCCCATCCTGCCCGGGGAGCACCCCATCCCCAATCTGCTGTCGATCGCCGGCACCGACCCCACCGGCGGCGCAGGCATCCAGACTGATCTGAAGGTCTTTGGCGCGCTGGGCGCCTACGGCATGGCGGTGATCACGGCAGTGATCGCGCAGAACACCCAGGGGGTGCAGCAGGTATCGGCGGTGACGCCCGAACTGGTCGGGCAGCAGCTCGACAGCGTGTTCGACGATGTGCGGGTGGATGCGGTCAAGATCGGCATGGTCGGCAACGCCGCCATCGCCGGCGCCATCGCCGAGCGCCTGGCCCGCCATCGCCCTCCCTTCGTGGTTTTCGATCCGGTGATGGCTGCCAGCACTCGACGCCAGCTGATGGACGAGCAGGATCTGGCGTCGATCAAGGCTCGGCTGCTGCCCCATGTCAGTCTGCTGACCCCGAATCTGTCGGAGGCCGCCCGACTGCTGGAGATTCCGACGCCTGCGGATCTGGAAGCGATGCATGCCTGCCTGCCGGCCCTGCATCGGCTGGGCATCCCCAACGTGCTGCTGAAGGGCGGGCATCTGCCGGGCGGTGAAGCCATCGATCTGTTGAGCACCCCCGATGGCCTGATCCCCTTGCACGCCCCCCGGATCGACACCCGACACGGACATGGCACCGGCTGCACGCTCTCCTCGGCCATCGCGGCCCTGTGGCCCCGATATGGGCTGGAAGGCGCCGTCCGACGGGCAAAAACCTATCTGCATCATGCATTACGCCACGCGGACGTACTGAAGGTGGGGCATGGCAGCGGACCTTTGCATCATTTTTATGAATTACGGGTGCCCGATCTCTGTCCGGACAGCCTTTGAGCCCCGGCCGAGGGCCGGACAGCGGCGCCGACACGCCGCAGGCGGGTTCCCCCTGCGAGCCTGAGGGCGTACCATGGAGAGTCCGGCGTTGCGCGCAGCTTCTGCGCCTGCCCGATGCCGGCTTGGGCCGAAGCATCCCGGTCCGGGATGACGACGCTCCCGAGCGCCCCCAATGCCGGAGCCGCGCGCAGGCATGTAGCGCCGGGACAACACCGGAGCGGTCCGGACGCCTGCATTCTTAATTATTTCCCGACACCGGTTTCATGTTGCGGAGCACCTCGTGAATCTCGAAAAAGTCGTCTTTGCCTTCTTCACGATTCTGGCCTGTACGCTCAATTTCGGCTTTTTTCTGGGCGAGATCGATCGCCCCGAATTCCACCATCCGTCCGAGCTGTTCATCGCCGTGGTGATCAACCTGATCACGCTGCTGATCAAATTCGGCGACCGCACCCAGCTGGGCGCCACGCACCTGGCCACCAGCCTGGTGGCCACGCTGCAGCTGCTCGCCGCCGCCTGCTTCTGGATGTGGGTCGCACAGTTCAAGCAGCAGCCGGTCGATGGCTACACCATCAGCGTCATCGTCTCGCTGTCGGGCGGCGCGCTGCTCGCCAATCTGGTGTCGGTCGTGCTGCTGATCGGCGAGACGCTGCGCCAGACCCGCTGAGGCACGCCCGTCCAACGAAAGACCGAAAGCGAGTGGCCCGATGATCGACGTGCTCTATATGATCCTGCGGCGCCTGCGGGTGCCGCTGATCTCGCTGATCGTGGTCTATGCCATCTCGATCTTCGGGCTTGCCCTGGCGCCGGGCGTGGACCCTGATGGCAACCCCTGGCAGATGGGCTTCTTCCACGCCACCTACGTCATCAGCTATACCGCCACCACCATCGGCTTCGGCGAGCTGCCCCACCCCTTCTCGGATCAGCAGCGCGCCTGGCTGATCGTGTCGATCTATCTGTCGGTGGCGACCTGGACCTACGCACTCGGTTCGGTGTTCGCGATGACTACCGACCAGAGCTTCCGGCGCACGGTGGCTCACAACATCTTCCGCTGGCAGGCCAATCGGCTGTCCGAGCCCTTCTTCGTGATCTGCGGCGCCGGCCGCAGCAGCCTGGCGCTGGCGCAGGCGCTCGACCAGATGGGACACCGGCTGGTGGTGATCGAAATCGACGGCGAACGGGCAATCCGCTTCGGCCTGAAGGAATTCCTGATCCCTCCGCTGATTCTGGAGGCCGATGCCCGCATTCCCAGCGTGCTGAAGGATGCCGGCATCCACCGCGACAGCTGCAGGGGCGTGATCGCGCTGACCGGCAGCGAAAGCGCCAACCAGACCATCGCCATCGGCGCCAAGCTGCTGCGTGACGACATCACAGTAATCGCCCGGGTCACGGAGGCGGTCGGCATCAATAACCTGACCGCCTTCGGCAACGTCCATACCGTCAACCCCTTCCAGGTGCTGGCCACCAACATCGCGCTGGACATTGCCGCCCCCGAAGTGCTGCGCCTCGAGGACTGGGTGACGGCAGCGCCCGGCAGCCCGCTGCCGAGCCGGATCAATCTGCCCAAGGGTCCGTGGGTGCTGGTGGGCTACGGACGCTTCGGCCAGGCGATCTCGGCCACACTGGACGAGAAGCGGGTGCCCTGGCGGGCCATCGATCCCGACTCGGGGCTGGCGCGCGAGGCCCGCCTGCTGATGGCCGACAACTCAGAGGATTCGCTGCGCGCCGCCGGCGTCGCCCGGGCCAGCGTGCTGGTGGCAGGCACCGACAACGACAGCATCAACCTCAGCATCACGACGATCGCCCGGCGCCTGAACCCGAACATCTTCGTCATCATCCGACAGAACCAGTCCGCCGACCGCCTGCTGATCGACGCGGCTCGCGCCAACCTGCGCTTCGTGCAGTCGCAGCTGATCGTGCGCGAGACCCTGCAGACCCTCAAGAGCCCGATGCTCGGCGACTTCATCACCCTGATCCGCCAGCGCGGCAGCACCGATGCCAGCCGGGTGATCGAACAGATCCTGGCCACGGTCGGCAATGCCGCGCCCCGCAACTGGGCCTTTCATTGCGACCCGACCCAGCCCGGGCTGTTCAACGCCTTCTTCCGCAACCGTGAAGGCAAGGCACTGACCATCCGCCAGATCCTGCGCGACCCCCGGCACCGCTCGACCCACCTGGATGCTGTTGCCGTGATGCTGACCCGACGGGGCACGAGCCAACTGCTGCCCGACCCGGATACCGAACTGCGCCCGGGCGACAAACTGCTGTTCCTGGGCCTGGAATCGGCGCGCCTCCTGCAGCGCAACTTCCTCGAAGACCCGCTGGCAGTAGACTATGTGCGCACCGGCATCCAGCATCCCCGCGGCTGGCTGTTCCGCCGGATCAATGCCTGGCTCTCTGCCCGCAAGGAACAACGACACTCCCCGGACAAGCACTGAGCGGCGGCCCCCGCTACATTGACGCTGATGCGTTTCGGCATTACATTAATGACCATATAGTCATTAATATCATGTCCCAGAAACCACCTTCTACTCAGAACCGCCCGGCACGCCCCCGCAGTTGGGAGCGCCGCAAGGAACACCGTCCCGGCGAGCTGCTGGAAGCCGCAGCCAAGGTCTTTGTGGCAAGGGGCTATGCGGCCGCACGGCTGGACGATGTCGCCACGATGGCGGGCGTGTCCAAAGGGACGCTCTATCTGTACTACGCCGGCAAGGAAGAGCTGTTCAAGGCCGTGGTACGCATGATGATACTCCCGGTGATCGAACAGTTCCGCACCCGCGTCGAGCAGGCCACCGGCTGCAGTGCCGACCTGCTCGCCGATGTGCTGCACTGCTGGTGGAGCTGCTTCAACAAACCGCAGATCGGCGGCATCATCAAACTGGTGGTCAGCGAGTCCAGCAACTTCCCCGAGGTTGCCCGCTTCTTCCATGAGGAAGTGGCCGCCACCGGCCAGGATGTGATGCGCCAGATCATCCGTCGCGGCATCGAGCGCCAGGAATTCCGTGAGACGCCCAACATCGATGTCGCGGTCCACCTGATGATAGCCCCGCTGGTGCTGAAGCTGATCTGGGCCGAATCGGTGGGCCAGTGCATCCCCGCGTCCTCCAGGCTGGATCCGCCGGACTTCATCAGGCATCATGTCGAGTTGGTGCTGATGACGCTGCGTGCCAACGGCTCCCCCGCTGTCCCGGCAGACCCCTTGGCCTCGCCCCTGTCGTGCAACCCGCTGCCCGCCGAGACGCACGATGACGGCCTCTGCCCTTACCCGGCAACGGAATCCGCTCCCGACACGGCATCAGCCGCTGCGCACGCAGGCGATGCGCTGCTGTCCCCTTCCCGGTAACTCTGATTTTGGTTGGCCTCCCATGAATATCGAGCAAGCCCGTTTCAACATGATCGAGCAACAGATCCGGCCCTGGAATGTGCGGGACCCCAAGGTTCTGCAGACGCTGTCGGACGTGAAACGCGAGGAGTTCGTGCCGCTGGCCTGGCGCGGCATCGCCTTTGCCGATACCGAGGTGCCGCTGACCAT
>JBHADS010000298.1:0-3506 GCA_041855185.1 Lautropia sp.
CGGCCCTGATGCTGCTGTTCGGCGTGTTTTCGGGGCGGCGCGAGGCGCCCTGACGGGGCTGCATGGGGCGGCATGGGGCTGCGCCCGACGCAACAACTTTACAAGCCTTTCAAGCCCCGTTTACAGCCCGCGCTTAAGATCTTCATAGAGCGACCGATACACAGTCCGGCACACCGGGCACACGGTCGGCGGGCACATGCAGCGAAGGCGCTGCCTGCCGTCACTCAGCTCCCCACCGACCTCCTTCTCCGGGCCGCAGCCCACCGGGGCTTTGCCGCCTCATCGATGCGTGGCCATGGCGCTGCCGCGAGAACAGGCCAGCCGGGCACATGCATCACACAAGCATCCATCCTTTCACAGGTTTTCATCCACGCAACCACTCGACCAGCCTCATGGGACTGCTTTCCAAGACCCCCCAATCCCCTCCATCCAAGCCAACGGAGAAAAACATGGCATCCGACTCCTTCCAACGCTACGGCAGCGTCAGCCGTTTTCTGCACTGGAGCATGGCGGCAGGTTTCGCCTTCATGCTGTTCACCGCCCTTGCCTGGACTTTTGCCGAGGATCAACCGTGGACCAAAGGCTTGATGTACTACCACAAATCCGTTGGCTTCACCCTGCTGGTGCTGCTCGTGCTGCGTCTGGTCTGGGCTGTGCTCAACCATGCCAAGCGCCCGCCAGCCGACAGTGCGGCCGCCCGGCTCGGCCATCTGGCGCTCTATGCGCTGATGCTCGTCGTGCCGGCGGTGGCGATGATCCGGCAGTACGGCGGCGCCCGTGGTCCGCTGGACGTCTTCGGCGTGCAGATCATGCAGGGCTCGCCCACCAAGATCGACTGGATGGTGCAGCTCGGCGGCAACTGGCATGGAGAACTGGCCTGGGTGCTGTTCGCGCTGGCCGCAGGCCACATCCTGATGGTGGTCGTCCATCGTGTCCGCGGCAACGATGTGCTGCCCCGGATGCTGGGACGCTGAGCGGCGCATTCCACTGAAACCCGCAGCCGAAAGCGCGGTCCGACCGGCGTCGGGCCGCGCTTTTTTCCTGCATCGCAGCATTCCCATCCTGCTGCCCCCTGCAATTCGGAAAACCCCTTGAATTTACCGTTGGTAATGCAGAGTACGACCGCCGGTCGGCCCATGCAACACTTCCTTATACTGCGGCGCAGCAAACTTTGTTCGGCTATGCGATCATCGTCCACTCTCAAAGTATTTTCGGACGTGATTCCATGAATAATTCCAACGCATCGAATGGCCGTCTGTCGGGCAAAGTCAGCATCATCACCGGCGCCGCACAGGGCATCGGCGAAGCAACCGCGCTCAAGTTTGCCCGCGAAGGCGCCATCGTCATCGTCTGCGACCTGAACGAAGCGGCCGTCGAGGCCGTCGTCAAGAAATGCCAGGCACTGGGCGCCCAGGCCGCCGGCTTCAGGATGGATGTGACCCAGCGCGCCGAAGTGGACGCGGTGGTTGCCAAGGTGCAGGAACGATTCGGCCGTATCGACACCCTCGTCAACAACGCCGGCATCACCATGGACGCCCGCCTGGTCAAGATGACCCAGGCCCAGTTCGACAAGGTGATCGATGTGAATCTGCGCGGCGTCTTCCATTGCACGCAGGCCGTCGCCGAGATCATGATCAATCAGGGCAGCGGCGCCATCCTGAACGCCAGCTCGGTGGTCGGCCTCTATGGCAACTTCGGCCAGACCAACTATGCCGCCACCAAGTTCGGCGTCATCGGCTACACCAAGACCTGGAGCCGTGAACTGGGCCCGAAAGGCGTGCGCGTCAACGCGGTCGCCCCCGGCTTCATCGCCACCCCGATTCTGGAGAGCATGCCCGAGAAGGTGCTGGAAGGCATGAAGGCCAAAGTACCGCTGGGCCGTCTCGGCAAGCCCGAAGAAATCGCCAACGTCTATGCCTTCCTGGCCAGCGACGAAGCCAGCTACATCAACGGCGAAGTGATCGAGGTCTCGGGCGGCATCTCGCTCTGATCTCCCGCGCGGACGCCCGCGCCCCTCGTCGAGCCGCCCCTGAAGCCAGCCCGCAACGCACTGGCTTCAGGGGCGTTGTGCCATTCATGGGCGCTCACCCAGGCCGAAGCCAGGCCGGCCGATTGCGGCTGCCCCCCATCCCCAATCCCCGGCGCCCCGCCGCTCCCGCAGCCCTGCCAAGGGCGGCGCGCCAATTTCCCTGCCCGGCGCAGGGCTTCCCGAAGGAATCAGCACCACACCGTACAATGGCCTGCCCGGCATCGCTGGCATCGACCGAAGGGTTTCGGCCCCCAAGCGCCATTCGTGCCCGATCTGCACCCATAATCTCCAGGAGACCCCCATGAGCAAAGTCACCCTCGCCGGCAACCCCATCAAAGTGGATGGCAGCTTTCCTGCCAAGGGCGCCCAAGCCCCCGATTTCTCGCTGACCACCGTCGAGCTGGGTGCAGCCACCCTGGCCGACTACGCCGGCAAGCGCAAGGTGCTGAACATTTTCCCCAGCGTCGACACGGGCGTCTGCGCCACCTCGGTACGCCGTTTCAACCAGGAAGCCTCGGGCCTGAAGAATACCGTCGTGCTCTGCATCTCGGCCGACCTGCCCTTTGCACAGGCCCGTTTCTGCGGCGCCGAAGGGCTGGCAAACGTCGTGATGCTGTCCTCCTTCCGCAACCCGGCTTTCGCCACCGCCTACGGGGTCGACATCCAGGACGGTCCGCTGGCCGGCCTGTGTGCCCGCGCCGTCGTGGTGCTGGATGAGAACAACCAGGTTCTGCACAGCGAGCTGGTGTCGGAAATCAAGAACGAGCCGGATTACGCCGCCGCCCTGGCCGCGCTCTGAGAACCCTCGCAGGCGGGCGCGTGGCTGCCGGCCGCAACGCCCGCCCCCTGCCAGCCCGCCTGCCCCTCCTGCGCGCCTTCCTCCCGGCTCCCCCGCAGCCTCCCTACTTTCTCCCCACTTCCCGCGGGCCTTCGCGCCGCCCCTTCCGCGCGTCCTCCATCCCCTCCCGCGCCCCATCTACCGCCGGCCGCCCTCCTCCCGCCTCCCCCTTTCCACCGCCATCCGACCGGGCAGTCGGCCCGTAGACAAATCGCAAGCCGCCTGACAAGCTGCCTAACAAACTGCAAGCTTCTGGTGCCGCCTGCGCCGCACCTCAAGAAAATTGATCGGGATCAAGCACATAGCGACGAAAAGCGTTCAACAATAAAACACGCTGGCTCGCAGCCTGCGCCCAGCCACCACCCGAGGAGATCGCATGAAGAAAACCTGTATCGCCACCGCACTGGCCCTGCTGGCCCTGTCACCGATCTTCTCGCCGGCACTGGCCGACATCAGCGTCATCGACGCCAAGGGGCGGCAGGTCCGGGTGCCCAAGGTGCCCGAGCGGGTGGTGCTGGGCTTCTACTACGAAGACTTCCTGGCTGTCGTCGGTCCGCAGGCGCTCGACAAGGTGGTGGCGCTGTCGCTGTCCACCTGGAAGGACTGGCGTCCGAACCAGTTTGCCGCCTACGAGAAGGC
>JBHADS010000299.1:0-4835 GCA_041855185.1 Lautropia sp.
CATGATCGGCTTCTTGTCCTGGCGCTTCTCGACCTCCCGCGACAGCTGCGACAGCGCGATCAGCGGGCATTTCAGCTCCTTGGCCAGCGATTTCAGCGCCCGCGAGATCTCGCCGACCTGGGTGGCACGGTTCTCGTTGCTTGATCCTCCGCCGGGTGTCATCAGCTGCAGGTAATCGACGATGATCAGGCCCAGGTGGCCATACTGCCGCGCCAGCCGGCGTGAACGGGCGCGCAGCTCGAAGGGATTCAGGGCCGGCGTCTCGTCGATGTAGAGCGGCGCGCCCTTCATCTTGCGCATCGCATCGCTGAGGCGCTCGAAATCGTCCTCGGTCAGCCGGCCGGTACGCAGCCGCTGCTGGTCGATCCGGCCAGTGGAGCCGATCAGACGCATCACCAGCTGCTCGGCGCCCATCTCCATACTGAAGACCGCCACCGGCAGCCCTTCGTTGATGGCGACGTTCTCGCCGATGTTCAGCGCAAACGCCGTCTTACCGACCGAGGGGCGTGCCGCCACGATGATCAGATCGCCGGGCTGCATCCCGGAAGTCATCCGGTCGAGATCGACGAAACCGGTGGACACGCCGGTGATCTCGCTCGGGTTGTCGCGCCGGTACAGTTCATCGACACGGTTGAACACCGAGGCCACCAGGGTTTCCAGGTCCTGGAAGTCATTGTTCTTCTTGTTGCTCTTCTCGGCGATCTCGAAGACCTTGGCCTCGGCCGCATCCAGCACTTCGTTGACCGGACGGCCCTGGGCATCGAAGGCATCCGAGGCGATCTCGTCGGCCACGCCGATCAGCCGACGCAGCACGGCGCGGTCGCGCACCATCTCGGCATAGTGGCGGATGTTGGCTGCCGAGACGACGCTGTTGGACAGACTCGCCAGATAGGCCGGGCCACCGGCGTCTTCGAGCCGGCCGGATTGCTTCAGCGCATCGATGACGGTCAGCGCGTCGGCGGGACGGCCCTGGCGGATCAGATCCGCCATGTGCTTCCAGATCAGGCGGTGATCGAGCCGATAGAAATCGTCCTCGCCGACCAGTTCGGCCACGTCGTCCCAGACACGATTGTTCAGCAACAAGCCGCCCAGCACCGATTGCTCGGCCTCGATCGAATGCGGCGGCAGCCGCAACGGTGAAACGTCCTTGTCCTTGTCCATGCTCCTCCTTCAGTCCCGAAAACCGGCGCCTGCAAACGCCACGCCATTCACTGCAGAAACAAAAAGCTGCAAGACAAGCCACCGGACGGCAGCTCTTCTTGCAGCTCTTACAAAGATCGGGTGCCGCTCACCGCCGGGCCAGAACCCGGCGGCGAACGGTTGTTCAGCCGATGCAGGTGATCAGGCGGTTTCGCCGACCACGTTCACCGTGATGTCCACGATCACATCGGTGTGCAGGGCCACCTGGGCCGGATGCTCGCCGATGGTCTTGATGTGGCCCTGGGGCAGACGCACCATCTGCTTCTGCACCGACTCGAAACCTGCCTTGTGCAGCGCTTCGGCGATGTTGGCATTGGTGACGGAACCGAACAGGCGGCCATCGACGCCAGCCTTCTCGGTCAGCGAGACCTGACGGCCCGCCAGTTTCTCGCCTTCGGCCTGGGCAGCAGCCAGCTTCTCGGCCTGGACGCGCTCCAGTTCGGCGCGACGGGCCTCGAATTCGGCCACGGCAGCGGCCGTCGCACGGCGTGCCTTGCCCTGGGGGATCAGGTAGTTGCGGGCGTAGCCGTCCTTGACACGGACCACGTCACCCAGCTGACCCAGGTTGATAACTTTCTCAAGCAAAATAATCTGCATCATGCGCTCCTGCCAGGTGCCGAGCCGTCACGCCGATCCTCTCGGCGGACCTCAGCACCTCGCGGTATCGGTTCAGTGGTTGTCGGTGTAGGGCATCAGGGCCAGGAAGCGGGCACGGCGGATGGCCGTGGACAGCTGGCGCTGGAAGCGGGCCTGGGTGCCGGTCAGACGGGCGGGGATGATCTTGCCCTGCTCGGTCACGAAATCCTTCAGCGTGTCGACATCCTTGTAGTCGATCCACTCGACCTTCTCGGCGGTGAACCGGCAGAACTTCTTGCGCTTGAACAGCGCGGATTGGGCGGGACGCTTGGGTTTGCGGTCTTTGCTGCCGCGACGAAAACCAACCATGATGAAACCTCGATAAGTGTTTGTTCAGTTCAGATCGATACGTGTCAGGTGAACCAGCAGTGTCCGGCTGCTCCGGCGCAGCGGTGCCAGAAAGCCCGTCACCGTCACCAGGGCGCCCGGTTGAATCTGCGCAAGCTGCTGGGCCATCTCGCCCAGCGCCACCGCGCCGATCTCGAACTCGACCTGCCGACCGATACCCGCTTCCTGCTGCACCGAACGGTGCGCCAGCCTGCATTCCATCGCTGGCACGCCTGCGGGGGTGTAGCGCATCACGCCACGCTCGCTCAGACAGGCACTCAGGACCAGGGTATCGATGCCCGGCTGCTCGAGCGCCTCATCCGACAGGTCGTCGAAGGGCTGCGGCCCGGCATGGCCTGGGTACACCGACACGTCCGCCGTCTGTTACTCGGCGGAAGCGTTGTTGTCCGCAGACGCCTCGGTGTTGACCACACGACGCGATTCTTCTTTCTGCAGACGCTTGCTCATGACCGACGGGCCGGTCTCGGCCTTGTCCATCCGCACCACCAGGTGACGCAGCACGGCGTCGTTGAAGCGGAAGGCGTTCTCGATTTCGGCCAGGCTTTCCTGATCGCACTCGACGTTCATCAGCACATAGTGTGCCTTGGCGATCTTCTGGATCGGGTAGGCAAGCTGCAGACGGCCCCAGTCTTCGACCCGGTGCATCTTGCCGTTGCGGCCTTCGACCATCTGCTTGTAGCGCTCGATCATCGCAGGCACTTGTTCGCTCTGGTCCGGATGGACCATGAACACGATTTCATAATGTCGCATGGATTTCCCTCATGGATTTCCGTTGGAGAAAGCCACCGGCCGGCCCTCGTGCCGACGCACGGCATCCGCGGACAGAAGCCCCCGGCACCATGCGGCACGACGGCCCGATCGACTCACACCGCCCTGCTGAGAGAGCGCCGCATCCATCGACCGACCGTGTGGCAAGGAACCTGTGATGATAACTGGAATTCGGACTTTTGTCCTCGGTGCTGGCGGGATCAGATGCGGGACAGGATCGCGCACGGGGATCGGGTGCTGCCCGGGCAGGCAAGGCCGTGCGGAAGCGGCTCACGGGAGCCCTCGATGGCGCACCTCGGTGGAGAGCGCCCCTGCCCCAGCCGCGCTAAAGGGAATAGAGCCCGCCCTGGGCCGAGACCATCAGGATGGCGTGCTGCTTCAGACGATCGGCCATCCGGATATACTCCCTCATGGCCTCCTCGCGGTCGGTGCCGGCCAGTGAATGCCAGGCATCCCAACGCGAGCGCCCCTCCAGATCGGAGAAGCCCGGTCTCTTGCCCGTGACATCACCGGCCGTGGCCTGCATGAACAGGGCGTAGAGCCGGAGCTGATTGATGCGCCCCGGCTGAACCGACAGATCCAGCACATCTTGCTGTGCCTTGCGAAAGGCTTGTTCGAGACTGGACATGGCAAAGAGACCTCCTCGGCTTGCAATGTCCGCTGTTGCTACCGATGACACACTGACTGGGAGCCGCCCCGAGCGCCTGTGCGCTCATGACGAGGCCTGCCCCCGATGCCGGCGGCAGGGGTGGCAGAAGTTACGGACTGGGATGTCAGGACGGCTTTTGGTCCGACAAGGATACCCCCGCCCCCACGCCCGAACCGATAGGGGAAATCCCCTGCTCTGGCCGGATTTACGCCTCTATTGACCGAAGAAGTTGTCTGTTGACGACAGAAAGAAAAGTCGGCGCCAGACTCGGCGCTCTCAGGCCAACGAGATGCGCAGGAAGTCGTCCCAGTCCGCCACCCGCCCCAGCCCGTCGGCGCCGGCCCGGGGTCTCACGCCGACCAGCGTATCGAAGCGCAGCGTTTCGCCGGCGATGCAGGGCAAGGCAGCCAGCGCCTGCCGCCGTTGCAGCGACAGCTGGGCATAGCAGAGACTCAGATGGGGCTCGAAGGCCGGCGCCCCGGTCCGCCCGGCCCGCGCGATCTCGCCATCCTCGCCCACCTGCTGTACCGCGGCCTCCAGCTCAGCCACCAAAGCATTGCGCTGCGCATCCAGCGCGGCCAGCACCTCGGGCGCTCCGCCCATGCGGATGAACAGCGTCTGGAAATACTGGGGCGTCTGCCCGCGCGCACCCGCGCGCAGCGTGATGGCCCTCAGACGCGCCTGCAGGCGGCGCCCCAGCACGTCCCAGTCCAGCCCCTCCGGCAGGCTGCCGACGGCCAGCGTCAGATGCGGCTCGAAGACCGGCCCGCCGGTCTGAGCAGCCAGCCGCTCGATCTCCTGCTGCAGGCGTCCCCGCCACGGCTCGGCAGGCACCAGCCACCAGGCGTGCATGCGCCACGGGCAATCAGCGCCGTCCATCGAGTTTGCCATCCCAGACCCCCGGAAACTCCTGGGCCACGGTGATGCCATCCGGCTCGCCGATGTCCAGGAAACGCCCCTGCGGGAAGAACACGCTGTCGACGTGCAGGCCGGCACGGATGGCCGCCGCAATGACGGCGCCGACCGGCCACTCCGGCGCCTTGGCCGCCGGGTTCTCGTGAACGAAGATCTCGGCCCGGGCCCCCAGCCGCCGGCACTCCTCTGCCAGAAAGGCCGTGAAGCGCGCATTCCAGACCGCGAACATCCAGCAGGTGTAATGGTCGGGGCGGATCGGGCGCTCCTCCTTGGTTTCGAGCTTGCGCACCCGGCCGTCCTCATCGACCGTGATCACATC
>JBHADS010000300.1:0-4891 GCA_041855185.1 Lautropia sp.
CGCTCGACCACATCTTCCACAGCAGCGACTTCATGATGCGCGACATCCGCGTGCTGCCCGGCATCGAATCCGACCACTTCCCGATCTACGGCAGTTTCCAGTACCACCCGCCGGCCGAGCACCTCCACGAGGCGCCCGAAGCCGATGCCGACGATCACGAAAGAGCCCAGGACAAGATCGACGAAGCCGATCCCGAGCAGAAGGTGATCCGCGAAAAATACTGAATCCCTTCAGGCGGGCAGCTTCAGCTCACCCAGCCATTTGACGACGGCGGGATCACGATGGTCGACGAAGGCGCTCTGGCGCGTATCCAGCGTGCCAATGGCCGCCATGTCCTCATCGCTCAGCTCGAAATCGAAAACCCCGGCATTTTCCCGCACCCGGGCAGGCGTCACCGACTTCGGAATCACCGCCACACCACGCTGATTCAGCCAGCGCAGAATCACCTGCGCAATGCTTCTGCCGTGCTTCTGCGCAATGCCGGACAGCAGCGGGTTGCTGAAAATCCCGTTCTTGCCCTCGGCAAACGAGGCCCACGACTGGGCCAGAATTCCCTGCTCCTGCAGAAAGCGCTGCGCCTCCGTCCGCTGGTTGAAGGGGTGCATCTCGATCTGGTTGACCGCCGGCACGATCCGATTGTGCACGATCAGATCCATCACCCGGTCGGGATGGAAATTGCTGACGCCGATCGCACGCGCCCGCCCCTCCTGGTTGAGCTTCTCCATCGCCCGCCAGGCGCCATGCACATCCCCGAAAGGCTGGTGAATCAGATACAGATCGATGTACGCCAGCCCGAGCTTCTGCCGCGATGCCTCGAATGCGACAGCAGCCTTCGCCTCGCCTGCATCCTGCACCCACAGCTTGGTCGTCACGAAGATCTCCTCGCGCGGGATGCCGCTAGCGCGGATCGCCTTGCCGACCGCCTCCTCATTGCCATAGGCCGCAGCCGTGTCGATCAGCCGATAGCCCTGATCCAGTGCCGTGCGCACCGCAGCCTCGGTCTGTTCGGCTGGAATCTGAAAGACGCCGAAGCCCAGCATGGGCATCTCGACACCGTTGTTCAATGTTGCGATTTTCATGGATTGTTCCTCCCTTGCCGTCCGGATTTCCTCACGAAGCATCCGACGCTCAACGAGCCGATGGCAGCACCCGGCTTTCACTGATCATGAAATTGGCGACGCGCTTGCTGATCAGCCACTGCCCAGCCACGCGTACGTACTGGTCCCGGTAACGGACACTATGGTCCTGCAAGACCTGCTGTCCATCCTGCTTGCCCTGCAGCTTCACCGCACAATAATGGATGGCCTCGGCAGCGTCCGCTCCCGTGAAGGTGACGGAAAATTGACCGTTCAGGTGATAAACCGTGTGGAAAGCCGCCAGAAAGTCCGAAAAGACTTGCTCAATGGCTGCCCGGCCCTTCATGTCGGCAAACAGCTTTCCACCGATGAAGGTCGTCACCTCCGCGTCCTCGGTGAACAAGTCCATCTGTTCAGCCACGCGCTTCTCATCAGCAAGATTCGAGAAGGTATCGACCAGCGCCTTCAGCGCAATCTGGTCGTGCATCTGTCGTTCGTTCATCTGTGGATCGCTCGTTGATTGCAAGTTGATGTAAGTGGCATACGGCGCAGGACAGTCAGGCGTGTCCCGATTTCTCACGTACACAGATCGTCGTCCATCCATATTCGATGATCCGTCTCGATACCTGCACTATAACGAGGAAGCGCACATCGGATTAGAGCGGCAAATCTGCATGCTTTCATGAGGACGGCTCATGAATATGCGATATGCTCCATCTATTTCCCTGCCGACAGCTTCATGGCCGACAGCACGCCCCATGATCGACAATCTCAATGAACTGCGTGGATTCCTGAAGCTCGCCCGCGCTGGAAGCTTCACCAAGGCTGCGGCGCAACTGGGGGTCTCGCAATCGGCGCTCAGCCACAGCATCCGGGGTCTGGAGGCACGTCTGGGCCTGAAGCTCTTTCATCGCACCACCCGCAGCGTGTCCCCCACCGAAGCCGGCGAACGTCTCTACGCACGGCTCTCGCCGCTGTTCGACAGCATCGAACACGAAATCCACGATCTGCTCAATGCCCAGGGCAAACTGCAGGGCAGGCTGCGGATCAACGCCACCGAACACGCCTTCTCCTTCGTGCTGTGGGACAAGCTCCAGCGCTTCATGGCCGCCCACCCCGAAGTATCGCTGGAACTGATCGCGGACAATCGCTTCATCGACATCGTGGCCGAGGGCTTCGATGCCGGCATTCGTCTGGGGGATGATCTGGCCAAGGACATGATTGCGGTACGCGTCTCGCCGGACATTCCCACCTGCACGGCGGCCAGCCCGGATTTTCTGGCGCGACACGGCATCCCCAGCCATCCACACGAGCTGGAGACCCTGCCCTGCATCGCCATGCGCCTGCCCACGCACGGCGGGATTCTGCCCTGGGAGTTCACCGACCCGCAGGACAGGCGCAGAAAGCTGATGGTGCAACCCCAGGGCCGTTTCATCGCCAACCACGCGAAGCTGCTGACACGTGCCGCCTGCCAGGGCCACGGGCTGATCTGGATGCCGCGCGATGTCATCACCGCGGAACTGGCCGATGGCCGTCTGCAGAGCGTGCTGGACGACTGGGCGATCGTCTTTCCCGGCTACCACCTCTACTACGCCAACCGCCGCGCCGGTTCGCCGCTGCTGCAGGCGCTGATCGCGGTTCTGCAGACGACGCCGGAGGCATCCTCCCCGGCCTCCCGCTGACGCACGCCGCTTCGCTCGGGTTCCAGCCTGCGCGTTTGACATCCTCCCCGCCCTGAACGACGGGACTTGCCGCACACCGTGTCAGCCCATCGACAGTGCCCGTCGCGCCGCACGGAGGATGCTGCGCGTCAGACGATCGAGCAGTGTCGAGGCCACCCGGCTGTGCTGCCAGAAGAGCGGCACATCCAGAGGCGTATCGGGCTGCAGCTGCACCAGGGAACCGGCACGCAGGTGCTCGTCGATCAGCGACACCGGCTGCATCCCCCAGCCCATGCCCGCCAGCGCCGCCGTCACGAAGGCCTGCGACGAAGGCAGCAGATGACGCGGCATGACGGGCGCCTCGGGCATACACTGCGACACCCACAGATCCTGCAGCCGATCCTTCTGGTTGAACACCAGGCACGGCGCCTGAGCCAGCGCACGGGCATCGATGCCCCGCCTGAAATGGCGGCGCACGAACGAGGGGCTTGCGGCCGCCACATAGCGCATGGCGCCCAGCGGCAGCAGATTGCAGCCCGCCACCGGTCTGGACATCGACGTGACGGCCGCCAGCACCCTGCCCTCGCGCAGCCAATCGGCCGTATGGTCCTGATCGTCCAGCGCCACATCCAGCAGCACCGGCTGCGACGCGGCAAAGGCCGCCAGCGCATCCGCTGCCCAGGTCGCCAGGCTGTCGGCATTGACGGCCACCGGCAGCACCACCCGCTGCGCCCCCTCCACCGCCGACGGGCGCGGCAGGCTGATGTGCAGCTCGTGCTCCAGCAGCCGCACCCGCTCCAGATGCTGGATCAGCTGCTGGCCGGTAGCCGTCGGCCGGCAGGGTTGCCCCCGCACCACCAGCGCACAACCGGCGCGCTCCTCCAGCAAGCGAATGCGCTGCGAGACCGCCGAAGGCGTCACATGCAGCGCGCGGGCTGCCCGCTCGAAGCTGCCTTCGCGCACCACCGCAGCCAGCGCACTCAGCGACGGGTAATCGAACATGCTGGAAGCACCTGGCCCTTGTTCACACGGTGATCTCGATCAGATTGCCGTCGGGGTCCGCCACGACGCTTTCATAGTAGCCGTCGCCCGTGGTCCGCGGACCGTTCAGACAGGGATATCCTGCGGCAACCAGACGCGCCGTCAGCGCATCGACCACCTCGGCGCTGCCGACGCTGAAAGCCAGATGAATGAAGCCCTCGTTCATCGAACGATCCACACGCGCCGACAGCCCAGGTCTCGTCATGATCTCCAGGCGGACATCATTGCCCGGGAAGCGCAGAAAATGAGTCTGCAGACCGGTACGCGGATTGTGATAGCGCTCGTTGGCGCTGGCCGAAAAGAACTGCTCGTAGAAACGCCGGCTCCGGTCCAGATCGGCCACATACAGCGCGACATGGTTGATTTTCAGCATCTCGCCCCCCGAAAGGCTCAAATGGAGGCATTCATTGTCTCACGCAGGCCCAGGCGGCTCTGCACCGAAGCCTGCACAGCCACCTGCACCGCGTGCCCCGGCACCGACTCCGACTCCGACTCCGACTCCGACCCCGGCTCCGGCTCCGGATCAGGATCAGGATTAAGATTCTCTTCATTCGGTGAAGAAACTTCAATTTGATCTTATCCGCCAGGACAGGCACTCTAGCGCCTGTCATGCGCCCGCGCAGATCCTGAGCGCCGTTTTGTTTGGGAACCGAATGCGCTCAGACGCATGACAGGCTCCAAGCTTTCGCCGCGCACGGCTCGACACACGCACACTTGCCTCATCATGCTCGCCCAGACCGCTTCCGTTTTCCTTCAGGGACTCGCCCTCAGCTTCGGCCTGATCGTCGCAATCGGCGCGCAGAATGCCTTCGTGCTGCGCCAGGGGCTGCGTGGTGAACACATCAGCAGCGTGGTGCTGTTCTGCGCAGCGGCCGATGCACTGCTGATCAGCGCCGGCGTGCTCGGCATGGCGCAGGCGCTGGGCAACAGCCCCGGCCTGGCGCGGCTCCTGGCGGTGGCCGGCGCCTGTTTTCTGGCGGTCTACGGCTGGCAGGCGCTGCAACGGGCCCGTCGGGCCCATCAGCTCTCGGCCGCCCCCGGCTCCGGCAGCAGCAGCCGCACGAAAGTGCTGGCCCAGGCAGCTGCCTTCACGCTGCTGAATCCGCATGTCTA
>JBHADS010000301.1:0-10037 GCA_041855185.1 Lautropia sp.
CAATGGCCCGGGCTGTTGCTGAAAACCCGACTTATCCACCGCAGGCCGGGAAGCACGCCCTCGGCCTCCGATCCCGCCGGCACAGGCTGCCGGAGACGCCGCGGTACTGATGGGGTGCGAGGGTACGGTGAGTGGCGCATCGCATGCCGACCCTGCCTGCGCAGTGCCCTTCGAGCACTTGCGGGCGAGGGCTCCCGATGACCGGAGCCGGCGAACCCGTGCAGGAAGGAGGGGGTCTGAGCGGACATTGGCTTAGAGATACTCGCGCAGGGTCTGGTCCAGCACGTGAATCTGGGTGTTCAGATCCGGTTTGTGTGCTCGTAATTCTGTAATTTTGCGTACTGCATACAGAACGGTGGTGTGATCCTTGCCGCCGAAGGCTTCGCCGATTTCCGGCAGGCTCTTCTGCGTCAGTTCCTTGGCCAGATACATGGCGATCTGACGGGGCAGGGCGATCTTGGCCGGCTTGCGCTTCGAGTACATGTCGGCCAGCTTGATCTTGTAATAGTCGGCCACGGTGCGCTGGATCAGATCGATCGAGATCTGGCCCCGGTTGAAGGAAAGAATGTCCTTCAGCGCCTCCTTGACCAGATCCAGCGTGATGCCCTGGCTTCTGAATGCTGCATAATGAATGACACGCTGCAGCGCACCTTCCAGTTCACGCACGTTCTGACGGATGTTCTTGCCGATGAAGTAGGCCACATCCTCCGGCAGCCGGACGCGCGCCTGTTCGGCCTTGCGCTGCAGGATCGCCACCCGCATTTCCAGCTCCGGCGGTTCGATGGCGACGATCAGACCCGAATTCAGCCGGGAGATCAGCCGGTCGTCGATGTTGACCATCTCCTTCGGATAGGTGTCGCTGGTGATCACGATCTGGCGGCGGTCGCCGACCAGCGACTCGAAGACGAAGAAGAATTCTTCCTGCGAGCGTTTCTTGTCGGACAGGAACTGGATGTCGTCGATCAGCAGCAGGTCGAGCGAGCGGTAGTAGCGCTGGAAGGTATCGACCGATTCGCGGCGCACCGCCGAGACGAAATCCTGGAAGAACTGATTGGCCGTCACGTAGCGGATCGAGGCTTGCGGTTCGCGTTCCTGGATCTCGTTGCCGATGGCCTGCATCAAGTGCGTCTTGCCCAGACCCACCCCGCCGTGGATGAACAGCGGGTTGTAGGCGCCGCCGGGCCGGTCGGCCACCTGCAGCGCGGCTGCCCGGGCCAGATCGTTGGCCTTGCCGGTCACGAAGGTGCTGAAGGTCAGGCCCGGATTCAGGCGGGACTTCTCGTCGGGGGCACGATTGCCCAGGCCGGCGAAGGCACCGCCGGAAGCGGACTGATCATCGTCCTGGCCGTCCTCGTTCATCGCGTCGGCCGACGACAGCTCGTCGTCTTCGCTGACCGCGGCCGGGGCAGGGGGCGTCTGGCGAGCGGCTGCCGCGTGGGCGGGCAGGGAAGCCGGATGGGAGGGAGCCGGCTGCTGGACGGACGGATGCGCCGGTGCCCGGGCGGGCGCGGCGGCAGCCGGGCGCGAGACCTCGATCGCCGCCGAAACGGCCGGGTCGATCAGCTCATGCAGCGCCTGATTGATCAGATGCAGATACTGATTGCGCACCACATCGACCTTGATCTGGTTGGGAGCCCCCAGGTGCATCAGACAGGCATCGGCATCGAAGGCAAGAAAAGTCAGCGGCTGGATCCAGGTGCGATAGGCCTGTTCCGGCATCCGCGTCGCAATGGCTGCGCTGCACGCTTCCCACTGTTCCTGCATGATGACTCGATTCCTCCGTCGGTGGTGTGTGGTCTGTTTCTGGTCTTTCTGTAAACCCGCTGCTCATCAGCCTTGGCGAGCGCTATCCACAGCCTTGCATTCTAGCTTATCCACAGGGTTTGCAAGCTTCTTCGGAAGAATCGTTGACAAAGCCCGCTGTCTGGCATTCCAATAGAGGGCTTTTCCTCAAACCCGAGTTTGCGCCTGGCGCACACTGACGAACATGAAGCGTACCTATCAGCCCTCCGTCTGCCGTCGTAAAAGAACTCACGGTTTCCTGGTTCGCCAGAAAACCCGTGGTGGTCGTGCCGTTCTGCGTGCCCGTCGCGCCAAAGGCCGCAAGCGCCTGGCAGTCTGATCCCTTTCCGTACTGTCTGCCGGGTGCCGGCCCGCAGCGCTGAATCCCAGACTGCCGCTGGCCCCTCGGTGTTCCAGATTTCTGTCGGCCTGTAGTCTGTCGCTGCCCCTCGTCTTGGGGATGCGATGACCGGTGAACCAGAGCCGGATCTTTTCTTTCTTGGGGTGCTGGCGTGGGCCCTGGTGATGATGGCCGTCCTGCGGGACGACCCTTTGTGCCGCCCGTTCGGGTTTCCGGCCGTTTTCTTGCGTTGACGGGCACCTTTGGGCGTGCTTCCGACGCGAGTGCCGTCTCCGCGCAAAGCGCCGAGCGTTCTTCCCGCCCCATCCCCGATCTGCAGATCAGCGTGCCGAAGCGCCTGGTCCGTTCCGCCGTCAAGCGCAACACCGTCAAGCGGGTGCTGCGCGAAGCCTGGCGTGCGGCCTGCGTCGATGCCTTTCCGGCCGAGGGTCGGGTCTGGCGTTTTCAGCTGCGGGCTCACCCGGCCGGCTCACTGCTGGCCAAGAGCCAGTACGCCCGTGCCCAGATGCGTGCCCAGGCCCGCCGTGCCGCCGAGCGCGCCGCCCTTCATCCAGCTGGGCGCACCGCCCGTCAGCCTGTAGAATCCACGAGTTTGCCGTCGAGCGGCTTTGCGGCCAGCAAACGACAGTTGCGTGCGGAGGCGGATGCCCTGTTGGCGGATGCCCGCAAGCGCCTGTCGCAGCGCCGGCCGAGGCGCGTTCCGGATGGGGCAGGGCGATGAACCGCCCGCGTCCGTTGGTGCGGGCGCTGATGGCTGCGGTCCGTGGCTATCAGCTGGGTGTCAGCAGTTTCATGATGCCCAGTTGTCGCTACGTGCCCAGCTGTTCGGAATACGCGCTGGAAGCGTTGCGGGTTCATGGCGCTGCCAGGGGAAGTTGGCTGACGCTCCGGCGTCTGTGCCGATGCCATCCCTGGGGAGGCCACGGACTCGATCCCGTTCCTCCGGCCCCGGCCGTGGAGCGAGACCCCGCCAGGACTCAGGACACCCGGTTGTGATCGGACGGTGATCACAGCCCCGGGTCAGGATCATTCACCGTTGCCAGGCTTTGCCCGGCGGCTTTTTCAGCTGCCGGTTTCGTTCACTTAAACAGGCTCATTGTCCCGAAGATGCAGCAGACCCAAAAGACCATTCTCTGGGTAATTTTCGCCATGTCGCTGTTGTTCCTGTGGGACAACTGGCAGGAGTACAACGGCCGGGACCCGCTGTTCGGCCCCAAGCGCCAGACGACTTCGCAGCAGGTCGCACAGGATTCCACGGCCAACGGCGGTGACAGCACCGTTCCGAATGCACCCGCAGCCGGCGATGCCGGCGTGCCCGCCGGTGGCGCCGCGGGCGCCAATGTGCCGGCAAGCGCCGCACCCGCCAAGGCCGGCGAGCGCATCCAGCTCAGCAACGACGTGCTCAAGGTCGACATCGATACTGTCGGCGGTCAGATCAGCCGTACCGAGCTGCTGAAGCACGTCCATGACACCACCCGTGCCGACAGCGGCAACCTGGTGATCCAGTCCACCGAGAAGGACAAATTCTTCGTCGGTCAGACCGGGGTCGTCGGCGTGAGCGGCGCACCCAACCACACCACGCCGATGAGCGTCGTGCGCACCCTCGAGACCAATGGCGTCGTCACGGGCGTGGTGCTGGCTGCCGAGGGCGGTGGACTGCGCGTCGAGCGCAGCTATCGTCTGGAGCCGGGCTCCTACGAAGTCAAGGTCGACAACAAAGTCACCAACCTGGGTGAGCAGCCGCTGTCGCCGACGATCTACATGCAGCTGACCCGCGACACGCACACCGCGCCGGGGCAGTCGGGCTTCTACAGCACCTATGTCGGTCCTGTCGTCTACACCGACGAGGACAAGTTCCAGAAGGTCTCCTTCGACGACATCGAGAAGGGCAAGGCCCGTCATTCGGTCCGTGCCAACGACGGCTGGGCCGGCATCATTCAGCATTATTTCGTCTCGGCCTGGGTGCCCAAGCAGGGCAACAGCCGCGAGTACTACAGCCGCCGCGTCGGTCAGGGTGTCTACTCGGTGGGCGTCTACGAGCCGGTCGGCCAACTGGCAGCTGGTCAGAGCGCCGATGTCGCCGAAACCCTGTTCATCGGCCCGCAGGACCAGAACGTGCTCGAAAAAGTGGCACCGGGCCTGGATCTGGTCGTCGACTATGGCTGGCTGACCGCCATCGCCAAGCCGCTGTTCTGGCTGCTGACCTTCCTGCACGGGATCGTCGGCAACTGGGGCTGGGCCATCGTGCTGCTGACCATCCTGGTCAAGCTCGCCTTCTTCCCGCTGCAGGCCGCCAGCTACAAGTCGATGGCCAAGATGCGCAAGGTTCAGCCCAAGCTCAACGCCATCCGCGAGCGCTATGGCGATGACCGGATGAAGATGAACCAGGCGATGATGGATCTCTACAAGACCGAGAAGATCAATCCGCTGGGCGGCTGCCTGCCGATCCTGGTGCAGATTCCGGTGTTCATCGCCCTGTACTGGGTGCTGCTCGCCTCGGTCGAGATCCGCAACGCGCCCTGGATCGGCTGGATCAGGGATCTGTCCAGCCCCGATCCCTGGTACATCCTGCCGGTGCTGATGGCCGCCACCATGTTCATCCAGACCAAGCTGAACCCGACGCCCGCCGATCCGGTTCAGGCCAAGATGATGATGTGGATGCCGGTGATCTTCTCCGTGATGTTCTTCTTCTTCCCGGCCGGTCTGGTGCTGTACTGGGTGGTGTCGAACATCTTCTCGATCGCCCAGCAGTGGGTGATCACCCGCCGGATCGAAGGCAAGCCGATCTTCGGTCGCGCCCCCGCCTGATCCCATCGTGCAGGACAAGCGCCCGATCTGTGCGGTTGCCACGGCGCCCGGGCAGGGCGCCATCGGCGTCGTCCGGGTCTCCGCTCCCGACGGCGCCATCATCGCAGCCCTCGCCGACGCCCTCTGCGGGGCTGCACTCGACGGCGCCGGCCCGCGGCGCCTTTCCCCCCGCGTGGCCCATTACGGCCCCTTCCTGGCCGCAGACGCCCAGCCGATCGACTATGGCTTGACGCTTTGGTTTCCGGCCCCCCATTCCTACACCGGCGAGCACGTCCTCGAATTTCAGGGGCACGGCGGCCCGGTGGTGCAGCAGATCCTGCTCAAGCGCGTGCTCGAAGCCGGTGCCGCATTCGACATCCGTCTGGCCGAACCCGGCGAGTTCACCGAGCGCGCCTTCCTCAACGACAAACTCGATCTGGTCCAGGCCGAAGCCGTTGCCGACCTGATCGAAGCCAGCACCGAACAGGCGGCCCGCTCCGCCACCCGCTCCCTGCAGGGCGTGTTCTCCGAGCAGATCGACGCTTTGGCCGAACAGATGCTGCACCTGCGGATGCTGGTCGAAGCCACCCTCGACTTTCCCGAAGAGGAAATCGAATTTCTCGAACGGGCCGATGCCCGGGGTCAGCTCGACGCCATCGAAGCCACCCTGCAGCAGCTCTTCGGCACAGCCCGCAGCGGCGCCCGGCTGCGTCAGGGTCTGAACGTCGTCCTCACCGGCGCGCCCAACGTCGGCAAATCCAGCCTGCTCAACGCCCTGGCCGGTGCCGAAGTCGCCATCGTCACCCCGATCGCCGGCACCACCCGCGATCGCGTCATCGAACAGATCAGCATCGAAGGCGTGCCGATCAACCTGATCGACACCGCCGGCCTGCGTGACACCGACGATGTCGTCGAGCGCATCGGCATCGAACGCACCTGGGCCGAAATCGAGAAAGCCGATGTCGTCGTCCACCTGCGTGCCGCCGACAGCCTGGGTGCCAGCGTCGAAATGCTGCAGAAGACGGCGACGGACCGGGAGGGCGCGACGCCGGCGGTGTCGGCCCTCACATCGCCGAGCGCAGCAGCGACTATGGCATCGCCGTCTTCCTCGTCGACGCAGCAGTCGGCCGACGCCCTGAGCGAAGAGAACCTGATCGCCGCCATCGACAAGCGCGTGCCGCCCCGCACCCGCCGGCTCACCGTCATCAACAAGATCGACCTCTGGGCGGCCTCGCCCAACACCGCGTCGATCGTTACTACCGTCGGCGATACCGATCGGATCATTGCGTCTGCGCCCCTGTCCGGATCTGCATCCGCATCCGCATCTGGGTCCGAATCCGTCTCGACGCGCCAGTCGAGCGCGGCAGACACCCTCTACCTGTCGGCCCGCACCGGCGAGGGCATCGAAGCCTTCCGCCGCAGACTGCTCGACATCGCCGGCTTCCAGCCAGGCGCCGAAGGCGTCTTCATCGCCCGCGAACGCCACCTGCAGGCATTGCAGCAGGCGCTGCACCATCTCGCCCAGGCCCGCGCCCACATCGCCCAGGGCGACCAGAGCCTCGAACTCTTCGCCGAAGAACTGCGCCTCGCCCACAACGCACTCGGCCGCATCACCGGCGCCGTCAGCGCCGACGAACTGCTGGGCGTGATCTTCAGCCGCTTCTGCATCGGGAAGTGATCAGCCCTCGGTACCCCAGTTTGTCACAGCAGCCATTCGATCGGCAGCCATGACATCAGCCGGACACCCAGCCGCTGCAGGCTTCGGGTATGCGGCTCCTCGTCGTAGACGACGGTCTTGCCGTCCTCCTCGGTCGTCCAGCGCAGCTTGCCGTCGAGCAGACTGAGTTCGTAGGCATGGGCGCGGTGGCTGGCCAGGGCATCACGCAGTTGCCCGGCCAGTTCCGGGCTGTCGATCAGCACGCCCATTTCGGTGTTCAGGGCGACGGAGCGCGGGTCCATGTTGAAGGAGCCGACGAACAGTTGCTCGCCATCGACCTCGAAGGTCTTGGCATGAAGGCTGGCGCCACTGCTGCCGGTGATGCCGCCGTGATCCTTGACGATCACCGTGGCATCGGGTTTCAGCTCGAACAGTCGAACGCCGGCGCGCAGCAGACGTTCGCGGTACTTGGCATAGCCGGCATGCACCACCGCCACATCGGTTGCGGACAGGGCATTGGTCAGCACCGCCACCGAAACTCCGCGTCGTGCCATGTCCTCCAGCATGCGGGCGCCGGTTTCGGTGGGCACGAAGTAGGGGGAGACGATCGTCAGGTTGCGCCTGGCCTTCTTCATCTGGGCATCGAACTGACCGATCATCACCTGCTGCCGGCTGGCCTGGCCAAGCGCCTTGGCGGGATCGTCGCTCAGCAGCCTCGCATCTGCCCACGAGAAAGACAGCTTGCCGGCCTTCAGCTCGTTCAGCAGTTTCGATCGGCTCAGAACCTGCAGATAATCGCGGGTCGCCTGATCCTCACCCGGTCGATTGCCGATGTCGATGGCGGTGGTTCCGGCATCGATGATCTCCCGGGCCGCATGACTCGACGCACTGGCCCAGTAGCGATCGAAGTCCCGTGAAACCTGTTCGACGACCGGGCCGATGGCTGCCACATCGAGATCGGCAAACATCACGCCATCACTGGCGCCGAAATACTCGTTGCCGACATTGCGCCCGCCGACGATGGTGATCTGGTTGTCGACGGTGAAGGACTTGTTGTGCATCCGCCGGTTCAGCCGACTGAAATCACTCAGATAGCCAAGCGGCCGAAAGCCGCGCTGCATGAAGGGATTGAACAAGCGCAGCTCGATGTTCGGATGCTCGTCCAGCCCTTTCAGCACCGGGTCCATGCCGGCGGTATTGTTGTCGTCGAGCAGCAGTCGCACCCGGACGCCCCGGTCGGCAGCCTGCCGCAGTGCCTGCAGCAACAGCCTGCCGGCGGTGTCGTCATGCCAGATGTAATATTGCGCGTCGATCGATCGCTCGGCGGCTTCAGCCAGCAGAGCGCGGGCGGCAAAGGCATCATGGCCATCGGTCAGCGGGTGAATGCCGTTCTGCCCCGCACGTCCGGCCAGCGCCGCAGCGGCCACCTGTCCCAGGGTGGTGTGTGCCGTATCGCTCAGGTGACGCGAAGGCAGGCTCTTCTCATGCTCGGGCAAGGAGCGATGGGTGAGTCTGCCCAGCGCAAACAGTGCCACCAGCAGCAGAAGGATGATCTTGAACAGCTTCAGAAGCAGATGCATGGTCTCTTGCCTTCCTGGGAGCGCGTGCTGCGCAGGATTGCACCGGCGATGGAGGCATCACCGGCGCCGGGGTCCGATCGTCTGGCTGGATAGGGATATTCACGATCAGGGCCGAAAAGGTTGCTCCTCGTCCGGTGGAAGGGATGGAGCATCCCGTTTCTTGTGCGCTTTGCCGATTTGAGCATGAAACGCGCGCAGCGCAGCCAATATGGGAGGGCGGGCAGGGGATTAGGCAGGAAGGGGAACGCGAGGCATGTATCCGACACCCCGTGGGAGCTCGTCTCCAGCATGCCAGCGCGGCATCCAGCGTGTGAAACTGAACAGCGCAGGGACGGCACTTCCACCGGGCATTCGGAGCGGGGGGCAGCAAGCCTGCGGGCCTTCAGCTTCCCTTGTCCGGTGCAATGCCCTGAAAATGCTCGCGCAGATGCTGGATCAGTGCCCGGACTGAACGGGGCACGTGCACGCCGCTGGGGCGCAGCGCATGGATGGTGTCGCCAAAGACCCCCTGCACGTCCCAGTCCGGCAGAACGGGCACCAGCCCGGGTGCCTGCGGGTGCAGCCGATCCTGCCGCGCACTGCGCTCATCGTGCACATGCTGATCCGCGCTGAAATCCGGCAGCATCGCAATGCCCAGCCCGCCCAGTGCAGCTTCGCGCAGCACTTCGCTGTTGTTGGTCTTGAGCAGCCCCTGAACCGACACCGTGCAGATTTCCGGGCTTCTGCGTGTCCGCCGACGGCGCAGCGTCCAGTTGTGCGTATTGGCGCCTTCGCGCAGATAGACCAGACAGGCATGGCGACTCAGTTCCACGGGGCGATCGGGCATGCCGGCGCGCCGAAGGTAGGCCGGGCTTGCATAGAGACGGGCCGTGGTCGCACACAGCGGCCAGGCCACGCAGTTGTCCGGCACCTGCTGGCTGTGGCGGATGGCCAGATCGAAGCCCTCGTGCGTCAGATTCACCATCCGGTCTTCCAGCGCCAGTTCGATGCGGATGTCCGGGTTCTTCAGAAGAAAAGGGGTGAGTGCCGGCATCACCCGCTGGCGGCCCAGTGCAACGGGCGCGGTGATGCGGATCAGGCCACGCGGGGTACTGGCGAGATCCCGGATGGCGGCAAAACTTTCCTCGATCCGGCTGAAGGCACTCATCGTATCGTCGCAGAGCTGCTGTCCGGCCGCGGTCAGCGCAACCGAACGGGTCGAGCGCTGCACCAGCGGCACACCTGCTGCACGTTCCAGTGCGCTGATTCTCTGGCTGACGGTGGCCTTGGAGATGCCCAGACGGGCCGCTGTCTTGGTATAGCTGCGCAGCTGGCCGATGACTGTGAGCAGATGCAGATCGGAAAATACCGGTGGCGAGGTCAACGGGCGCTGTTCGGCAAGGGGCTCTGCCACTCGACTGGGGATGTTCCGGGAATGGGTGTGAGTGTTCATCAGCAGACAGGCTCAGTCAGGGATAGCTCGGGCAGAAGGCCGGCAAACCGGCTGGATATGTCCTGGGAACCGGCGTGGAAGTTCATCAGCAGGGCGCTCAGGCGGATGTTGCTCGGACATTGGGTGCGAAACAGCTCTGCACGGCGCGCTCGCCTGCTTCGGGACAGCTTTGATTGTTTGATATAACAAACAATGTTATCCAGTTTTATGCCTTCTCAGCACCTGGGGCCGAACCTAGAATGAAACGGTGTCTTTCGGGCGGGCGCAGGCAGCCCTGCTGCGTCATTCGCGTCACCCGAAAAGCAGAATCCACGCATCAGCCCATTCATCGAGGAGACCCCATGAGCACAACGATCGGACACTGGATCGACGGCGCCGTCCAACACCCGGCCGGCCAGGCATCGCAGCCCGTCTACAACCCCGCCACCGGCCATGTCA
>JBHADS010000302.1:0-9569 GCA_041855185.1 Lautropia sp.
ACCAGATGGCGCTGATCGCGCTCAACGCCGAGAAAGCGCAGAACTGGCCGGCCATCACCCGCACCAAGGCCGCCCTGGCCGACGCCGACGACTGGAACGGCAAGCCGGGCAAGCTGCAGAAACTGGAGGACTGAGCGCCCGCGGCCGGAGGCATGGCGCGCGGAGCACCCGGCCCCCGCCCCTGCCCCAGTCCCGGCCCCGGACCAACGCCCGGTCCCTGTCCAGCGCCCGGTCCCTGCCCAGCGCCGCCAACCAGCCCCAGGGCCACACCCCGCGGCCACAAGCTTTTCGGCCCGGCTGGGTGGCCCGAAGCGCCAGGAAGCGGCTGCGGTCAACACCACACAGCGGCAAAAATGCTGCCAATCACGGGTCAATCCCACCCCTGATTCACCAAGCCCAACAATCCGGCCCGGTGAATCTGCTATTTTGGCAGCGACCCAGCCTGCTGAACCGCCATCCAGCAGGCCGTGCGCCCGGGCTCCTGCAGCGGGCGCATTCGCGGCGTCCCCGCCATCCGCTGCCCAGCCCGCGGCCACGCGCAGCGTATTGCCCCAGAATCACCCGAGAACGTCGATGCTCTATCAGATGCACGAGGCGCAGCGCGCCATCCTTGCCCCCTTGTCGGCCTGGGCCGAAGCCGTCGGCAAACTCTACGCCAATCCGCTCAGCCCCCTGGCCCACCTGCCCGGCTCGAACCGGATGGCCGCCGGCATGGAACTCTTCCACCGTCTGGGCCGGACCTATGACAAGCCGGCCTTCGAGCTGCCGACCACCGAGATCGACGGCATTCCCGTCCCGGTCGCGGAAAAAGTCGTGATCGAGAAGCCCTTCTGCAAGCTGATCCGCTTCGAGCGCCACCTGCCGGCCAGCCTCGCCCACCGCGAGCACGACCCGGTGGTGCTGGTCTTTGCCCCCCTGTCGGGCCACCACGCCACCCTGTTGCGCGACACCGTCCGCACCCTGCTGCCCGACCACAACGTCTACATCACCGACTGGGTGGATGCCCGCATCGTGCCGCTGTCCAAGGGCGACTTCCACCTGTACGACTACGTGGCCTACGCCATCGAGTTCATCCGCCACCTCGGCCCCCAGGTTCACCTGCTGGCCGTCTGCCAGCCGACCGTGCCGGTGCTGGCCGCCGTCTCGATCATGGCGACGCTGAACGACCCGAAACAGCCGCTGAGCATGACGATGATGGGTGGCCCGATCGATTCGCGCCGCAACCCGACCGCCGTCAACGACCTCGCCACCGGCAAGCCCTTCTCCTGGTTCGAGCGTACCGTCATCCAGCGTGTGCCCGGCCGCTATCCGGGCGCCGGCCGCCGCGTCTACCCCGGCTTTCTGCAACATGCCGGTTTCATCACCATGAATCCGGGTCGTCATGCCCAGTCGCATTGGGACTTCTACCTGAATCTGGTGCGCGGCGACATGGAAGATGCCGAATCCCACCGCGCCTTCTACAACGAGTACAACGCCGTGCTCGACCTGGCTGCCGAGTTCTACCTGGAAACCATCCGCACGGTGTTTCAGGAACACGCGCTGCCCAACGGCACCTGGCACGTGCCCTTCGAGGGCCAGAGCATCAATGTCCGCCCGGCTGACATCCGCCAGACAGCGCTGATGACGGTCGAGGGCGAGCTGGACGACATCTCGGGTGCCGGCCAGACCTCGGTCGCCCATGAGCTGTGCAGCAGCCTGCCTGCGCACCTGCACGCCACCGAGATCGTCGAAGGCGCCGGTCATTACGGCATCTTCAGCGGCCGCCGCTGGCGCCGGATGGTCTACCCGAAAGTGCGCGACTTCATCGCCCGCCATCAGAAAGGCGAGCACCGCCAGCCAACGGCCAAAGCGCCGTCTGCAGCATGATGCAGACGCGATGAAATGCGATACCGACCGATGTCCGCGCTTGCCCTGACCCTGCTGGAAAGCATCGACCGCCTGCTGCCGCAGACCCAGTGCCGGCGCTGCGGCTACGACGATTGCCACGATTACGCCTCGGCCGTGGCGCGTGGCGACAGCGAGATCAACCGCTGCCCGCCCGGTGGCAACACCACCATCCAGGCGCTCGCCACCCTGCTGCAGCGCGCGCCGCTGCCGCTGGCCGATGATCTCGAACCGATGCGGGCACGCCAGATCGTCCGCATCGATCCGAAGCACTGCATCGGTTGCACCAAGTGCATCCTCGCCTGTCCGGTCGATGCCATCGTCGGCGCCCCCCGCTTCCAGCATCAGGTGCTGACCGACCGCTGCACCGGCTGCGAACTCTGCCTGCCGCCCTGTCCGACCGACTGCATCGAGGTGCTGCCGCTGCCGGGCGACTGGCAGCAGGCCGATGCCGCGCGCGGCCGCCGGCACCACCAGCAGTACGAGCGCCGGCTGGCTGCCGAACAGGCGCGCGAGCAGCGGCGGGGCCGCCGGGTGGAACAGGCGCGGGCAGCGGACGGCGTGCGCCAGACGGCCCAGGCCGACACCCTGACTCAGCGCCCGGCGCCCCACCGCGCCAGCCGCGCGGACCACGCCCATGCCGCGCAGGACACCAGGCCGGCGCCCGCCGTCCCGACGACAGCGGCAACCCCAGCGACCGAGCCCAGCCTGCAACGCGATCCGCTGATCGCCCTGGCGGCGGCCGACGAGAAAGCCCGCCGGCTGGCCGCCATCCGCGATCGCCTGAAAACCCCTCGCAAGGCAGCGCCCCGCCCATGAGTCCGAAGAACCGGCAGGAGATGTTCCGGCGACTGGCCGAGGCCAACCCGAATCCGCAGACCGAGCTGGAATACGGCTCGCCCTATCAGTTGCTGGCCGCCGTCCTGATGTCGGCCCAGGCCACCGACAAGAGCGTCAACATCGTCACCCGGCAGCTGTTTCCGATCGCCCCCACCCCACAGGCCATGGTGGCACTGGGCGTCGAACGCGTGACGGAGCTGATCCGCACCATCGGCCTGTTTCGCACCAAGGCGAAGAACCTGGTGGCGATGAGCCAGCAGCTGCTCGACCAGCATGGCGGCGAAGTGCCCGAGGACCGCGAGGCGCTGCAAGCCCTGCCCGGCGTCGGCCGCAAGACCGCCAACGTGGTGCTGAACACCGCCTTCGGTCATCCGACGATGGCTGTCGACACCCACATCTTCCGCGTCTCGAACCGCACCGGGCTCGCCCCCGGCAAGAATGTCGACGAGGTCGAGCAGAAACTGCTGAAAGCCGTGCCGAAGGCTTACCTGCTCAACGCCCATCACTGGCTGATCCTGCACGGCCGCTACATCTGCAAGGCCCGCACCCCCGAATGCTGGCGCTGCCCGATCGCCGACCTGTGCGCCTTCGAGCCCAAGACGCTGCCGCCGCCCCGCAGATCCGCGCTCGACCGCGCGCCTTGAGCAGTACACTGAGCAGCCCGGCTTGACCGCAGCCCTCGTCTGCCGCATCCGGACAGGCAGCCCCCCGATCAGCCCCGATCACATCACCCGCGCCAACCGCCACTTCCCCAGGGCCAGGACATGATCTTCAACCCCTCCGTCGCCGACGTTCGGCGCTACTTCTGCAACGTCTGGAAAAAGCACAAGGAGCGCCTGCCGCTGGAGCCCCTGGAGATGGTGGCGCTGCACTGGATTCAGCAGCACCCCGAATACCACGCCGACCTCGACGACGTGAACCGTGCGCTCGACACCGAATACAGCCCGGAAAGCGGCCGCACCAACCCCTTCCTGCACCTGTCGATGCACCTGGCCATCAGCGAGCAGCGCGGCATCGACCAGCCCCCGGGCATCCGGCACTGCCTCGACGTGCTGGAGCGCCAGCTGAACAGCGCCCACGAAGCCGCCCACGTCGCCCAGGAATGTCTGGCCGAAGCCCTGTGGCTGTCGCAGCGCCACGGCAAGCCCCTCGACGGCAGCGCCTACGTCGAAGCCCTGCGCAAGCGCGCCGGCCTGCCACCGCTGGCGGGATGAGCGGCGGCAGCCGCCCCCCTCGGCATTCGGCCGTCACAGAAGCTTCGACTTTCACCCTCCCAACATCGACCAGGCACGTCGGCACAGGCCCCGTCAACCGCCTGCTCGACGCATCAGAACGCGCCTGCACGCCTCAACGGCCCCGGCGACCTTCGTCCTCCCCGCTCACACCACACCAGCCTGCGCCAGCAGAAACTCCCGCACCCAGCGGTGCCCGCTGTGACCATGATTGCGCGCATGCCACAGCATGGCCACCGCAAACCCCGTACCGGGGGTTTTCCCCCAGACTCGTCATCATGGCTTCCAGCTGTCAGCAGGCATAGAATCGCTTCAACGCATGAGACAAGCGTCTCATCCTGCTAAAGCAGCCTCCCTCACGCACGGGCCAGTCTGACAGCGCCCCGCCCCTGGTTCTCGCCCTCATGATGCTGCCCGCGTCCCGCCCGGGACGCGGCACGACAGCCCCGTCCATCACGACAAGAGGAGACCGATCATGCAAGCCCAAGTGCTACTTCTCGGATCGCTGGATACCAAAGCGGCAGATTTTCAGTTCGTTCGGGACATCATGCAAAGCGCCGGTCTTGAAACGATCATGATCGACATCGGCGTGCTCGGCGAGCCCAGCATTCCCGCCGATATCGATCGCCGGACTGTGGCCCGGGCCGGCGGAGCCGATCTCGATGCGTTCCTGTCCGGCCAACACAAGGATCGCGCCATGCAGACCATGAGCGATGGGGCCACGGCAATCGTCCGTCAGTTGCAGCACGAAGGAAAGATTGCAGGCATTTTCAGCATGGGGGGCACCGGCGGTACGGCCATCGCGACGGCAGCCATGCGTACCCTGCCGGTCGGTATCCCGAAAGTCATGGTCTCCACCGTCGGCGGGGGCGATGTCACCGCCTACAGCGGTGGCAAGGACATCATTTTCTTCCCGTCCATCGTGGACGTATCCGGCCTGAACCGTATCAGCAGCCGCATCTACGCCAACGCCGCGCACGCGCTGATAGGAATGGTCAAGGCACCCGCGCCCGAGATCAGCGACACTCGGCCGCTGTTGGCAGCCTCGATGTTCGGCAACACCACGCCATGCGTGACGATGGTCAAGGACGCCATCGAACAGCAGGGTTACGAAGTCCTGGTCTTCCACGCCACAGGCACCGGCGGGCGCACGATGGAAGAACTGATCGAACAGGGGCTGTTCGTCGGACTGCTGGACATCACGACCACTGAACTCGCCGACAATCTGTGCGGCGGCGAAATGGACGCCGGACCGGAACGCTGCATGGCAGCCCCACGACAGGGCATTCCGACCGTTCTGGTGCCCGGATGCGTCGACATGGTCAATTTCTGGGGCGTCGAGACGATGCCGGAAAAATACCGGGATCGACAGCTCTATCGCTGGAATCCCAGCGTCACCCTGATGCGCACCAACATCGACGAGAACCGCGAGATCGGACAGCGCATCGCCCAGGCAGCCAATGCGGCCAAAGGCCCGGTTTCCGTGCTCATCCCCAAACAGGGCGTCTCGATTCTGGACAGCCCAGGCGGCGCTTTCTGGGACCCCGATGCCGACCGGGCCTGCTTCGACGCCATCCGTGCTCAGCTCAAGCCCGGCATTCCCGTCGACGACATCGATTGCAACATCAACGATCCGGCGTTCGCCCGCGCAGTGGTCGAGCGGATGCTGAACCTGCTTGAGCAGGCATCGACACTGCCGTCACGCCCCGTCCATTGAGAACACTCCAAGGAGATTTCCATGAGCCTGTCGAGACAAGAAGTTCTGCGTCGACTGCAAGAACAAGTCAGCAAACGATCGCCGATCGTCGGCTGCGGTGCCGGCACCGGCATTTCGGCCAAGATGGCCGAAGCGGGTGGCGCCGATCTCATCATCATCTACAACTCGGGCCGTTACCGGATGGCTGGCCGAGGTTCGCTTGCCGGCCTGATGCCCTACGGCGATGCCAACGCCATCGTCATGGAGATGGCCTCGGAGGTTCTGCCCGTCGTCAGGAACACCCCAGTGCTTGCTGGCGTGTGCGGCACGGACCCGTTCCGCTTGATGCCCCGATTCATCGGGCAGCTCAGAGATGCGGGTTTCTCCGGCGTCCAGAATTTCCCCACCGTCGGGTTGATCGACGGCGATTTCCGCGCCAACCTGGAAGCCACCGGCATGGGCTACGACAAGGAGATCGAAATGATTGCCGAGGCCAATCGGCAGGATTTCTTCAGCTCCCCCTATGTATTCGACGAAGATCAGGCCCGTGAAATGGCCAAGGCCGGCGCCGATCAGCTGGTCGCCCATGTCGGGCTGACCACAGCGGGCACCATCGGCGCAGGGGTTGCACTGACGCTCGACGATGCCATCGATCTGGCGATGCGCATCGCCGAAGCCGGGCGCAGCGTGCGGAAGGATCTGATCGTCATCTGCCACGGCGGCCCCTTCGACGAGCCGGAAAACGTCGCCAAAGCACTGGCCCGGATGCCGGGTATCGACGGATTCTTTGGCGCTTCCTCCATCGAGCGCCTGCCGACCGAACGGGCGATCACCGCGCAGGTCAGCGCCTTCAAGGCGTCGAAGCTGGCCTGACCCTCGGTCTGCCTCCGCGCCCTGAATCACCCCTCGGTCGCCACCGAGACCTCCACCGGCGCCAGCGCGTCCAGCGCCGCCGGTGAGACGGCCACCAGAAAGCCGCGCTTGCCGCCGTTGATGTAGATGACATCGAGTGCGCGGATGCTGCGCTCGACGTAGACCGGCAGCCGTGTCCTGGTGCCGAAGGGGCTCGTGCCGCCCACCAGATAGCCGGTCCACTTGTTGGCCTGCTTCGGATCGGCGGGGTCGATGTGCTTCATGCCCAGTTCACGGGCCAGATTGCGGGTGGAGATCTGCCGGTCGCCATGCATCAGCACGATCATCCCCTTCTTCTGCTCGTTCTGCAGCACGATGGTCTTGATGACCTTGTGCTCGGGCACACCCAGGCATTCGGCGGAATGGGCGGTGCCACCGTGCTCGACATAGGGATAGAGATGGGGCTCGAAATCGATCCCGTGATCCCGCAGAAAACGGATCGCCGTCGTCACCGGAAAATCTGCCTTGCTCATCGGCCAAACTGCCTCGCTTCATCATCTTGCCCGGCGGCCGGCCCTGCCCGAGCCCGCCGCGCCGGAACCGGGTTCAGCATCGCAGGTGCGCGTGCCTGCTTGCGCCCCCACGCCCTTCTGCGGCCCCTCAGGGACCGGCGGCTTCGGATTTTCCGTAGGCGGGATGATAGGGACCATACAACAGCCCGCCGGTGCTGCCGACATTGAACAGCAGATCATCGACCTCCGCGGCCAGGTCATAGCTGCTGTCGGTGACGGTGTTGGCGATCTGATCGGCCACCGCCGTCAGCAGCATCCCCAGCGGGCTGCCACCGTCCCCGCCGGAACTGGAGGAGCCGGACGCACGCCCTTCCCACAGTGTCCCGCCGGTACGCAGATCCACCAACCGGCCGTTCACGGTCACGGTGCTCACGCTCTGCAGCACCTGATAGCTCGCACCATAGTCCTCGACTTCCAGGTACATCGCCGCATCGGCACCGAACACCTCCCGCAGCTTGCGGGTCGGCACGGTCTGAATCTCCTGCCCGTCGCTCAATCCGTTCTGGCGGAACATTTCATCGACCACGGCAACCGGAAAGACGTAGTAGCCCATTTCGGCCAGCGGGACCGTGGCCTGCGCCAGCACACTGCTGGCAGCCTTCACATCCGGGGAGCTGTTGACCGGCATCAGCACCAGGATCGAGCGCGGATCGCTCTGCCGGAACGCGGTGTAATCGTAGGAGGTACGCGGCGCGACGGCACAGCCGGCCAGCATGGCGGCCATCCCCGTCACCCACAGCATCGAACGCAGCTTCATGGTGTCTTGCCTCCGGCAGCCCCTGAATCGGAAGAAGGCTCGGGCGAGGATGACTGCCCGGCACGGGATCGGGCACGCGCCGCCTCGTTCTTCGACTTGGCGCGGCCGCCCCCGGCCGCTTTCGTGGCAGCGCCGGCCTTGCCTGCGGGCGCCGCCGCGGCAGGCAAGGCCGGCTTGTCCGCCGACTGCAGCTGCAATGCCTTGCCCACCGGCTTGCCTCCAGCCAGACGCTGCATCAACACGGCCGATTCCGGATACAGCGCCTGCTCCTGCAGGAAAGCCTGCTGCGCCTCGGCATCGCGCCCCTGCCTGGACAGCACCAGACCCAGTTGCGCATGAACCCCCGGCCCGACCTTCCGGTTGCGGGCGTTGGCGCGCTCGATGATGCTGCGCAGCATATGCTCCTGCGCTTCCCAGTCATCGGTGTCCTGGTAGTAGCTGTAGACGGTGTCGGGGTAGTTGCCCCACTCGTACAGTGGCTGAGGCGGCGCCACGCACGCGGCCAGCAGCAGCGTCAGTGCGGCACAGGCCAGTTTAGGGGTTCGAGGGATCATCATGACACACGCTTATTGCCCGCTCGGCGTCCAGTGCCCGGATTCGATGCCGGAGACCAGATTGTTCACGGCCTCACGAATCGCCAGATCCAGCACCTTGCCGTTCAGCGTGGCATCATAGCCGGCCGTGCCGCCGAAGCCCACCACCTCACGGGTCGACAGCTCGTACTCCCCGGCACCTTCGGTCGAATACACCACTTCGCTGCTGTCGACATCGACCACGTTCAGCGTCACCTTGGCATAAGCGATCTGCTTCTTGCCGCGCCCCAGCAGACCGAAGAGCTGATGATCGCCGACATTCTTGCGTCCAAACTCGGTGACATCACCCGTGACGATATAGTTTGCCCCCTTCAGATTCTGGGTCTTGCCCTTGATCCGCGCTTCCTGCGCGGTTTCATCCATGTTGGAGCGGTCCAGCACATTGAAACGCCCCGTCTGCTGCAGATGCGAAACCAGAATCGTCTTGGACTGATTGCCCAGACGATCGACCCCATCATTGAAGATGCCGTTCTGGAAACTCGATTTGTTGGCGAACTTGCCGACCGCGATCTGCGATTTCTGCCCCTGATAGGGGGTGCCGTGACTCGTCACCTTCGGCGTCTCGACGACGCGGGAACTTTCGGTCGCACAACCGGCCAGGCCGATGGCCGCAACACTCAGCAGAACGGGGATCAGTTTATTCATGGCGCATGTCCTTGAGACGCTTGGAACCCGTCGTCGAAGCAGCCGCCCTGCACACCCGGAGCAGCTTTCGCGGCGACGAAGCAATGCATGTAACAGCCCTGATTATGCTCCTCCTTCGTCCCCTGCAGCCAGCTTGGGTGCAGGCCGGCAGGCGGACGAAGCTGCCCTCACCCTCGGTGTGCGCGCAGCCATCCTCCAGGCCCTCAGCGGATGGCCCGCTCGATCGCCTCACCCTCCGTGTACGGGCGGCCATCTCCGCAAGCCGGATGATCGGACGGCCTTTGCCAACCCCCTCGCCTAGCGGGCAACGGCCGCGAAGCTCTTCTCGGCCACAGCGAGGGTCTGGTCGATGTCCTGGTCGGTGTGGGCCGAGGACAGGAAGAAGGCTTCGACATGCGAGGGCGGCAGGTAGACGCCGCCTTCCATCATCAGGTGGTAGAAGCGCTTGTAGGTGTCGAGATCCTGGTCGGTGGCCTGCTCGAAGTTGTCGGGCGGGGT
>JBHADS010000303.1:0-2673 GCA_041855185.1 Lautropia sp.
CTGAGATCATGTCTGCTGCCGGTGCCAAGAAACTCCAGCCGATCGTCGTCAAGCGCATCAAGAAGGGTGGTCATGGCCATCATGGCGGCGCCTGGAAGATTGCCTACGCCGACTTCGTGACGGCGATGATGGCTTTCTTTCTACTGATGTGGCTGCTGAGTTCGGCCAGTGAGAACGACCTGAAGGGGATTTCGGAGTACTTCCAGACGCCGCTGAAGGTGGCGCTGAGCGGCGGCAGTGGCGTGGGTGATCGGACGGCGCCGGTGCCGGGGGGCGGCATGGATCTGACGCGCAAGGACGGCCAGGTCAACCGCAAGGCCGATGATGGGCGCGAGCGCCGCAAGAAGGAAGAGGAGGCGCTGACGGCGCTGCAGCAGCGGCTGGAGGAGTCGATCATCAAGATTCCGGCGCTGGAGGCGCTGCGCGACCAGATCAGGATGGAGATGACGGTCGATGGGCTGTCGATCCAGATCGTGGACGCGAACAAGAAGCCGCTGTTTGCCTCGGGCAAGAGCACGGTGCTGTCGCCGGCGATGCGCGAGCTGCTGCGCACCATCGGCAAGCTGCTCAACAATGTCGAGAACTCGATCAGCGTGACCGGCCATACGGATGCGGCGCCTTATTCGGGGGCAGCGGCGGGCGGTTACTCCAACTGGGAGCTGTCGGCCGAGCGGGCGAACTCGTCGCGGCGCGAGATGGTGATGGGTGGGCTGGCACCGGACAAGGTGCTGCGGGTGCAGGGCCTGGGGCCGGTGGTGCCGCTGGACAAGGCCAATCCGCGTGACCCGATGAACCGCCGGATTGCGATCGTGGTGCTGAACGAGGAAGCCAAGGCGCGCATCCTGGGCGGCACCGAGCTGTCGGCCAGCGACGAGGACAGCGCCACGCAGGCGATCGAGGCTTCGCAGATTCTGGAAGAGGTGAAGTCCGCAGTCGCTCCCTGAGATCCGCAGCCGGTTTCCGGCCGTTGGTGCCCGGCTGCAGGCCGCTGGTGCCGGCACGGGCCGAAACGCACGGTTTCTCCGGCTTTTTCGGGACATTTCATTCGCGGGGCACTGGCCATAATGCAGCCATCTGATTTCGGGATTGCTGCACGCCGATGGCCGACCAGCCAAGCAAAGAGGACAAACAGTTACCAGCCACCGACCGGCGTCTGAAGCAGGCGGCCGAGGAGGGCAATGTTCCGCGTTCGCGCGATGCCGGGCATCTGCTGATCGTGGGGACGGGACTGGGGCTGATGGCGCTGGTCGGTCCGAGTCTGGCCGAGGGCATCCGCTTGCTGCTGGTGCAGGCTTTCCGCTTCGATTCGCGCGCCCGCGATGATCTGTTCGGGGCGCTGACGCCGACGCTGGCCCAGTTCGGGCAGTTGATGTGGCCCTTTCTGGGCATTCTGCTGGGCATGTGCGTGGCGGCCGTGGCCGCGGGGGTGATCCCGGGCGGCTTCAATATCGCCCACAAGGCGCTGGGCTTCAAGCTTTCCAAGATCAGCCCGATGAACGGGCTGAAACGGATCTTCTCGGTCAAGAACCTGGTCGAGTTCCTGAAGCTGTCGGCGCTGGCGCTGACGCTGGGAGCGATCGGCACCTGGTATGCGTCGTCGCGCTTTCCGGCTTTTGCCACGCTGTCGCAGGGGACGCTGAGAACGGCGCTGCCCGAGGCCACGGGCCTGATCGCAGTGGGATTTTCGCTGCTGTTGCTGCTGCTTCTGGTGCTGGCGATCTTCGACGTGCCGTTCCAGTGGTTCCGGCACCGGGCCGATCTGCGGATGACGCGGGAGGAGGTGCGCCGGGAGAGCCGCGAGCAGGAGGGCGACCCGCAGTTGCGCGGACACATACGGTCGAAGCAACGTGAGGCCGCTCGTCGGCGCATGCTGACGGCCGTACCTTCGGCAGACATCGTGGTCTCGAATCCGACCCATTATGCGGTTGCAATCCGTTATGACGAAGCCGCCGGGGGGGCGCCGAGGGTCGTGGCCAAGGGAATCGATGAGCTGGCGATGCGCATTCAGGCGATCGCGCGCGAATCGGGGGTTCCGGTGCTGCAGGCTCCGCCTCTGGCCCGTGCGCTCTATGCCCATGTCGAGCTGGAGCAGGAGATCCCGCAGGCGCTGTATGTGGCGGTTGCACAGGTGCTGGTCTATGTCTACCAGCTCAGACAGTGGGTGCCGGGCCGCAGCACGGCGCCGAATCCGCCCGCCGATCTGCCGGTGCCGAAAGAGATGGACCCGAAGAACTCAGAGAAAGGTGATCGAACATGAGTGCGCCGTTGACGAATGTCCGCCAGGACGGTGCCCTGGGCCGGGCGGGCAGGGGGCTGCGCCTGCCGACGCATCTGAGTCTGGGCGGCCAGCGGGTTGCGCTGCCGCCGCTGTCGTCGCTGGCCGTGCCCGGCCTGGCGGTGATGGTGCTGGCGATGATGCTGCTGCCGCTTCCGGCGCCGGTGCTGGATTTTCTGTTCACCTTCAATATCGCCTCGTCGCTGCTGGTGCTGCTGGTGGCGGTCTACACGGTCAAGGCGCTGGATTTTGCCGTGTTTCCGACCGTGCTGCTGGTGACGACGCTGATGCGCCTGTCGCTGTCGGTGGCCTCTACCCGGGCGGTGCTGCTGCATGGGCATACGGGCACCGATGCCGCCGGCAAGGTGATCGAGGCTTTTGCCAACTTCCTGATCGGC
>JBHADS010000304.1:0-4490 GCA_041855185.1 Lautropia sp.
CCGCAGGACGTGCAGCACTGCGTTGCCAACCCCTTGAATCCATCCAGGATTCAGCGGAGCTGGCGCCTTGTTCTGCACGTCCTGTGGGGCTTTCGCGGGAACGAATAAGTTCATAACACGCTCTAGGGTGAAGAAAAACAGCCGGGAATACAGAGTGCACGCCCGCAGAACTCTGGTCCGGCTGTTGCAAAAGCAGCTTTTTCCCAGAACCTTCGCCCACTGCTTTCCCAACCGCCTGTCGGACGGAGAGTGGTTCATCCTCGAAGGGCTCTGCCGGCTGCATGCAAAATCAGTTCTCTCACAGAAACGAGGCGCTTCGTTTTTCGCGCACATTTCCGTGGACGCCGAACTCATGACACCCGCAAAACAACAAACATGAATGGATAAGGCGTCTCATTTCTGCATAATACAGAATAATGTTGCTTCCGGGCGTCAAAATACCTATTTTCAGCCGAACGGTACTTGAAAATTGAATTTTTCCTCGGTCCATATTTACAGACCAAAACCATCGGCATCATTTATTACAATGCAATGCCCCTGATCGCCGATCGGCTTTTCTGAGAGCGCTGCAGCACATCAGCCTGCAGCAGCGACAGAAAGATGAGCGACCGAGCAGCGCTCTCCGACCCCATCCCTTGTCGAGTGCCGGTACAGAAGGACAGTTTTCGCAGTTTCGATCGAAACGCGATGTCTGGTCGTGCCTAAAAATCAGGTGACTTATCAACTTTTCATGAGTGACCAAAAGAACCACACACGGATACCAACACAAATGCCCACCAGTCAACTCTCCCATCGTTCAGCACTCACTTGCTCGCTGTTGATTTCCCTTCTCCTCAGCGCCTGCGGTTCTGAAAACGGCTCCAACGTTCAGACATCTGCTGTCAATGGCGATACCACGGACAACCTCAGCGTTGCCCGTGTCGAGGCAGACACCGCTTCCAGCACCACGGTCGACCCGGACAATCTTCCTGGGGTGGGCATCATCGAATCGACAGAAGACTTCAGCCAGCCGGAAGAACCGCCGCTCGACGAATACACGGCAGCCAAGATGGCCAGCGAACCCGCGGTGGCGCCCCCGATCGAGAACGACGACCCCACTGTCTATGTGACGGACCCGAACGCTCAGCCAGCAACGGATGCCACCAGCGGCGACGTAGCCACCAAAGCCACGACCAACCTCACCGTGAAGGCCCCCGGCACCAGCCTATCGGCCAACTCCAGCGAATTCCGCCGCCTGTTCGGTCCCGGCGTTTTCAACATGAACACGCTGGCCAACACGGTGATTGGCACCTATCGTGGCTATCGTTCGATGACTTCGAACCGCTTCGTGGCCACCAGCAGCGGCACGCTGTCCTATGTGCGCATCATCCTGGTAACGGGCTCAGGCTATTCCTCAGGCAATGGAGGAACCATCCGTGTCACGCTGCGCGCCAATGGCAGCAACAATCTGCCCAACATGAATTCGGTGCTGGCCAGCGCCACCCTGAGCCCGAATCTGGCCAGCAACCACGGCCGCAGCATGTACCCCCAACAAATCCGTTTCTCGAGTGGTGCCGCTTTGCAGGCAGGACAGGCTTACCACGTCGTGTTCGAGAACGTGAATGCCAATCCGGCGCAGAACTTCATCAGCATCAATCACGCCGCCATGCACTCCACCAACGGGCGTCCGTCCCGCTGGCTGAACACCACCGACTGGGCCTCGCTCTATGCCTCGACACCGACAAGCGTGCAGCGTGCCTACAGCTGGTTCAATCTGACTCGGTCGGGCTCCAGCGGCAACTATTTTTCACCCATCATGGAAGTGGGTCTGAGCAATGGCACGGTGATGGGTGTGGGTGACATGGAAAGCGGCAGCGTCGATCCGGCACGCACCTACGTCGCAACTGCCCAGAAACCGGTTCGGGAGCGTTTCACCCCACGTCAGAGTCGGAGAATTTCCGGTCTTTCGGTTGCCTCCTCAGCGACTGTCGGCGGCTCGATGCGCTGGCGCCTGATGCGGGGCAGCACCCAGCTGGCCACCGGACTGATCCAGCAATCCTCAGCCAATTTTTCTGCACTGATGCTGAACTCCGGAACCCGGGTCGCCCGGATGGTGTGGTATGACGTGGACCTGCCCAGCAGCATACTGCTCAACGCCGGCCAGAACTACGATCTTGAATTCTGGCCACAGGGCAGCAGTCAATGGAAGTTCGGTGCGCACCGAAACGGGACCCGCTACAACTTCCAGTGGCCAGCCGCCTTCACCGAGTCCCAGGCCCAGCATCGGCTGAACGGTTCCTGGGTCAACACTCACTACTGGAACTACAACTACGCCCGCTCCCCCGGCGGCACGAACTGGCCAGTGGTATTGCACCTGGCACAGTAAGCTTGCCCCCATGCGGCGTGCGCAGGGCTGCACACGCCGCAGCTGCATGGCTAAAGCCAGCCGCACAAAGGAACAGGGGCTGACACCTTCGGTGTCAGCCCCTGTCGTCGTTTCAGCCGTCCATCACGTTCCACCCAGCAGGCAGAGCATGATCAGGCCGCGCATCATCTGCCTGCGGGCGCAATCATCTCCAGATCCTCGAAAAGCACCTCCGCCGAACGCTCCCGCGAGAAATCCTTCGAGGCTTCCAGCGCCTTGGCGCCCAACGCTTCCCTCAACGCCTTGTCATCGGCCAGCCGCTTGAGCGCGGCAGCCATTTCGGCGGGCCGTTCGGGCGCAACCTTCAGGCCGAAGCCATATTCGTCCAGCAGTCCGGTCGCCTCACCCTCCGGCAGACTCAGGATGACAGGTTTGCCCGAAGCCAGCGATTCGGAAATCTTGGTGGACACCGCCCCCCTGAACAACGGTTTGTCCTTGAGCATGACCAGTCCCGCATCCAGCACGCTCAGCGTATTCGGCATGTCGGCCTGGTTGAAGGCGGGCAGCAGCTGAATGTTCTTCAGCCCCTTCTCCCGGATGAGCGCATCGATCCGATTGTATTCGGCGCCGGCTCCGGCCAGCAGGATCATGATGTCGTCGCGGTCACGCAGCAGCTCAGCAGCCTGGACGGCTGTTTCCACGCCCGCCGCCATACCGATGGTTCCAAAATAGCCGGCAACGAACTTGTTGCGCAGACCATAACGATCGAGCAGCGCCTCGTCCTTCGGGCGAGGATAGAAGCGCGTGATATCGCAGCCGTTGCGCACCACACTGATCTTGGCCGGATCAATACCGCGGTCCACCAGATTCTGCTTCAAGCCGTTCGTGACCGCCACGATACGGTCGGCTGATCGATACATGCTCATCTCGATCCAGGTCAGAACCCGGATGGCGAGACTCTCCTTCATGGCACCGACAGCCACGATGGACTCGGGCCACAGATCACGCAGCTCGAACACCCAGGGCAGACGCCGCACACTGGCAGCCACCCATCCTGCCACCGCACAGAAAAACTGGGGCGAAGTCGCCACCAGCACGTCCGGACGTGGCTGGACCAGTGCTGCTACGCACCCCGTCACCATGAAAGACAGATAGTCGAGCGTGCGCTTGAACACCCCCTGATTGGCTGTGATATAGCTTTTGACCCGGACGACCTTGACGCCCTCCATCATTTCGGTGGCATACCATCGGTTTTTGTAGCCGTTGAGCAGTTTGCCTTCCGGGTGATTGGGCGCCGTCGTGATGATGGTGACCTCATGCCCGGCCTTCACCCAGCGGGATACATGTTCCCAGGTTCGGGTGGCAGGCACATTTCGCTCGGGAGGAAATTGGTCGGTCAGGAACGTGATCTTCAAACGACTGTCTCGCTACAGCAGGGGTTGGCGGGTGGACGACCGCTGTCACTGCAAGAGAAGCAAAAACGCGGCCGACTGGCGCAAGAACGGTGTGTTGGGCAGACGCGACACGCCAGCCCGCCACCCACGGCAGAGCGAACTTACCTCTTGAACACCATGTGCCGCATTTTAACAAGAGCGTCGGCAATCTTGATACCTGCGTCACCCTGGCCGTAGTGCTCCCGATCGTCGCCGCGCGTGCCGATTCTCGCGAGGCAACGCTCGCTGAAACGTGCAGGATCATCCAGCGGCACCAGCACGTTCCAGCCCGAATCGACCAGCTCCACCCATTCGGTTTCTTCGCGGAATGTCACGCAGGGAACCTTGTGGAAGAAGGCCTCACGCTGGACACCACCGGAATCCGTCACGATCAGTGCTGCGGCCCGCTCCAGTCGCACCATATCGATGTAACCGACCGGATCGACGAGCTTGAAGGCATCCGACGAAGGCTTGAAACCCAGCTCAGCCACGCGTGCACGGGTCCGCGGATGCAAAGGCAGCACCACCGGCAGATGCGCGGCCAGCAGATCGAGCCCTTTCATCAGGCACAGCAGTTTGTCCGGATCATCGGTATTGGCAGCGCGATGCACGGTGCACAGCACGAACTTGCCTTCGCTGACGCCAAATCGCTCGAGCGCATCGGAACGCCGCTCTGCCACTTCGGCCATCTGCAGTGCACAGTCGTACATGAC
>JBHADS010000305.1:0-3124 GCA_041855185.1 Lautropia sp.
GATCGGCCGTGACCCGCAGCTCGGCCAGCGCCGCACAGTTCGGTGTGCAGTCCGGTGCCGGGTGCAGACGCTCACGCAGTTCCTGCATCAGCCCGGCCTTCTCACTGTGGAGCGCTGAAGCGCGTCCGGTATCGGCGCTCGCCTCGTCGATCGCCCCGAGCCCCAGGGCGGCCGGCAGCAACACCATCGCCAGCAGTGCACTGGACGCACGGCTGCTGTCATTGCCGGGGGGCGCCTCGGGAGGCTCTGCAGGGGGCGGCTCATGCCTCGTGGTGCCGCCCGCTCGGCGCCAGAGGGCGGGCAGGCTGCGGAACAGCGTCCACAGCGTGGCGTACATCACCAAGAGCGACAGCAGCCGCTGCAGGGCGCTGGCGAACGGGGGCAGCAGATAGAGGCGCATGGGCTGATCGGGCTGGATGTCGCCCTGGTTGTGCAGGGTGTACTGATTCCAGGTCCAGGCGGGTACGCCGGGGCCGGTCTGGATCGGCACGGGTTGCTGCGATTGGAGCGCTTCCTGGGCCTGACGGTTGGGTGAGAGTCCCAGGTCGCGGGCCGCCCGCTGCAATTTTTTCTGGCTGCTGAAATCCGCTTCATGCAGTACGCTGCGCTGCTTCGTGCTGACGGAGGCCGACACGGGCGCTTCCATGTCGAGCGAGCGCTGGCGCGAAGGATCGTAGGCTCTGCTGTGTTCCAAGGCCGGGTAGATGATCCGCCGGATCTCCTGCACCGTGAAGGGCAGCAGCACCAGCAGCATCAGGGCGATCAGCCCGTGACCGCTCCAGAGCACCAGTCGGTGCGCCTTGGTCTGTGCGGGCAGAAGGCGCGCCAGCCCGACGCAGACCAGCAGGATGAGCCAGCCGGTGCCGACAGCGGCAAATTCGTACCAGCTCAGCAGGATGGCCACCGTCAGCAAGGCACCGCGTGCCGCGCCGAGCAGCTTGAACGCGGCGATACTGCCCAGCAGCACGAAGAACAGGTCGAACAGCCGCCAGCGCGAGGTCCACGTCGGCGGATTGACTTCATCGATGCCGGTCGTGCTGAGCAGGGTCCAGCCCGGTGGCAGATGCAGGGTGGTGGTGGCGGAATCCAGAATTGCGTTCCAGCCGTTGATCGGGATCTGTTCGGGCCGGCCTTCGATCCGGCTCAGCGTCATCAGCGACAGGTTGCTGTGTCGCAGTTCGACCCCGGGGGGCGGCGTTCCGTCGCCCCCGCTGTCCAGCCGGGTGATCGGCAGCGCCGATCCATTGGCATTGGCATGGCCCAGTACCGCCGGGCCGCTTTGCTGCAGTCGCCAGTCGCGTGACAGGCTGCCGTGCAGCAGATCCTTCTGGGTGAAGCCGCCGCCGTCGAAATCCAGCCACAGCTCGCGCGTCAGTTCCAACTGGTTGGCGCCGGGGTAGGCGTTGCCACGGGTGCTTTCGATGATCTGCATGCGGCTATCGGCCTGCATCTGGTAGGCGGGCAGCGACTGCCAGGCGTCCGGCACCTGGGCCTGGCTCGGATCGACCCCGGTGACACCGTCGATTCGGGTGATGTGCAATGCGTTGTGTCCGCGGTAGGACCAGACTTCGTCGCCGGGTGCATCGGCGGGCAGGCCCAGTTCACCGACGGCCTGCATCTGCCGGGCATCCACGTCGATGTGCCAGGTGCCGGCACGCAGTTGTACCTGCAGGCGCCCCGTCGGATAGAGCCGGGCGGGCAGCGTGCTGCGCAGGGCTTCCGGCTGGGTCTGGGGCAGCAGCGCGGCCGGCAGGTCGATCTCCCGGGGCTGCCCCCCCACGTTCAGCGTGTAGCGCGTCGTGATCCGGCGGGGAATGTCGTCATCGATCAGCCGGCGGATATTGATGTCCAGGGTATTGCTGGCCGAGCGCGCCGTGTCGTCGGGCTTCGATGCCTGCTGCAGCCAGAGCTGACCGTTCTGGTCGGCAACCGCATGAATCTCCTTGCCATCCAGACGTACGGTCAGCAGCCCGGTGTGAGCGGGCAGCCGGATGGTGGGGGGCGCGGCATTCCAGCGGATCTTGCCTTGCAACTGGTGCCGTCCGGGGGGCAGCCAGACGACCGGGCGTCCCTGCTGGCTGGTGATCGGCAGCGCTTCACCCTGCTCGCGCCGCACCTGCTCGGGCCAGGCACCGGCTTCGCCGGGGAGCATCACGGCGCTGTCGGTGCCGATCACTTCGACATCGAGGCTGAAGCGTCCCTGCCGGCCGTCGATGGCGAGTTCCAGCCGGTTGGGCCAGACGCAGTGTTTCTTGCGCGGGTCGTCGTGGTTGCCAGGGCAGGCCAGGTTCTCGTGGCCCTGCATGGCCCAGGGAACCCAGTCCTGAAGCTCCTTGGGCAGTTGCTCGGGTTTCAGCGCCTGGGTGGCAGACAGCGGCGGGGCAAGGCACAGCAGCGCGGTGGCAAGCCCGGTCAGCAGATGGCGGCGCAGCGGCAGATTCGACAGCATCACACGGCTCCGGTGGAGGCAGATCAGCCCGGCTTGCCTGCCGGCGACCGTCGTGCAGCCGGGTGCAGGGGCCAGGAGGAAGGCCGCGGGTCACAGCTCTTGCGGGCAGCCGTGCGCGTGCACCGGGTCACAGCGGGCGATCGGTCCGGGCGGCTGTTGTGCCAGAAGTGTCCAACAGGCCGCCGGGGCAGCGAAAGCCGGGAGAGCGCCCATCGTGCACCCAGAGAAGGCAATGGCGTATGGGGGGCCGACAGGCGCCCGTTCCTTGGCGTTCAGTGTATAGCGCGCAGGGGGCGGCTAGCCCCGGGTGTTGGCGCCGATCCGACATACGGACTAAGGCATGTGTCGGATCGCAGCGGGGCGAAGGGCGATGGCGCGCGTGAAAGCGCGTGAAAGGGTGGCCGGACGGACACGAGGCTGGCTGGTGCCGGGGCCGGGACGGTCGAGTCAGCGTCGCTTGGCGTCGATCAGGGTAATCCGACCGTTGTAATGGCCGTCGGTGCGGAATACTTTGTACTGACGCGGCCCATCCGGATAGAGCCGGTAGCAGTCTTCGGCGTTGTTGCGCACGTCCTTGAAGCGGGAGCAGTAGCCTGTCGTATTGAAGCGGATCTTGCCGTTGATGGCCCCGGTTTCCCAGAAGATGCGCAGATTGCCGTCGCCGAAGGTGACGCC
>JBHADS010000306.1:0-6814 GCA_041855185.1 Lautropia sp.
CCGGATTACCTGGAAGGGCTGCATTGAGTCGTTGCCGCAGTCCGCTTCTGGCCGGTGGGTGAAGCGTTACGGAATTTCATCCGCCCGGCATGTCCCGCTTTTCCACATCGGGACTGACATCGATCTCTGGCCCCGTTGCGCATCACCGATGGATGCGCCATCAGTCTGGTTGGCGTCGATGCTTTTGCGATCCGTCAACCTTAGGGACCGACCCCTTTCCTTTGCGGTCCCGGCCACGCTTTCATCTGTCTGCCTCATCTCCGCCAGCACGTGGGCACGCCGCGTTGCCGGCCTCTGTGCTTGCGCCTTGCGCCTGCCACAGCGACGGGGCATTCGGGTGCCGGCGTGAATGCTGGAGAAAAACTGATGACTTCCGATGTTCAGATCACCGCGCTCGACGCCGATGCCGACGCGGGCGTGTCCTTTGCCGAACTGGGGCTGATCGCTGCCTTGACCGAGGCGCTGAAGCGCCTGGAGATCGAGACGCCGACCCCGGTGCAGGCGCGGACGATTCCGCTGCTGCTGCAGGGGCGCGACCTGATCGCCTCGGCGCCGACGGGCACTGGCAAGACCGCGGCCTTCCTGTTGCCGGCGCTGCAGGGCATCGCGGCCAACATGGACGAGCAGCCGCCCGCAGCCGAGCCGCAGCCCAAGGCCGCCGGAGGCCGCCATCAGCGTGGCGGCCGTGGCCGTGCGCCGCTCGGCCCGCAGGTGCTGGTGCTGACGCCGACCCGCGAACTGGCCCAGCAGGTGACGAAGACCAGTCAGGCGCTGTCGCGGCTTCTGCCGCGCACCAGCACGGTCTGCATCACCGGTGGCGCTTCCTACTATCTGCAGAACAAGGCGCTGTCGGCTCCCTATGAGGTCCTGGTCGCCACCCCGGGGCGTCTGATCGACCAGCTCGAAGGCGGGCGGATCGATCTGTCGCGGGTGCGCATGTTCGTGCTGGACGAGGCCGACCGGATGCTCGACATGGGCTTCTCGGACGATGTGATCGCGATTGCCGAGGCATTGCCCGAGGACCGCCAGACGGTCTGCTTCACGGCTACGCTCTCCCATGCGGTGCGCAATCTGGCCGGCCGCCTGCTGAAGAACCCCGAATGGCTGACCGTCGAGCGCAGCGAGGAGAACCTGGCACCGATCGACGATCATGTCGTCTATGTCGACAACCCCGGCCATCGCGGCCAGCTGCTCAAAGCCTGTCTGAATGACAGCGGTCTGGGCCAGGCCATCGTATTCTCCTCCACCAAGCGGCATGTCGAGGAACTGGCGCAGGAGCTGAGCGAAGAAGGCGTGGCGGTGCAGGCGCTGCACGGCGACATGACCCAGCGTGACCGCACGCGCGCGCTGAACAGCCTGCGACGGGGCGACTGCAAGGTGATGGTGGCCACCGATGTGGCGGCACGCGGCATCGATGTCTCGACCATCACCCACGTCATCAACTACGAGCTGCCCCGGGTGGCCGAGGACTATGTGCACCGGATCGGCCGTACCGGCCGGGCCGGCGCCAGCGGTCAGGCGGTCTCCTTCGTCGGGCGTGAGGATGTGATCGCGCTGCGCAAGATCGAGCACTTCATCGGCCGCAACATCCAGGTCAGCGAATTTGCCGGCCTGGAAGCCGAGTTCAAGCCGATGCCGCGCAAGAAGCCGAAGAAGAAGGACCACCGGGCCGGCGGACATGGCAAGGGCCGCTTCGCACGCGATGGTCAGGGTGCTTATCGCGGCGGCCACGATGGCTATCGCAACAAATCGGCTGATGGCGCCCATCGTTCGTGGGCGGGCACCCGCCACGGCCACCACGGCGCCGTCCCGGGCGAGACCCATCGCGGCGAAGGCTGGGGTGCCCGTCCGGCCGGGGGCAAGGAACGTGCCTTCGGGCGCGAGGACGGCGGTTTCCGTCGTCATGACGAAGGCTTCCGCCGTCCGGAAGGGCGCTTCCGCCGGGATGAGGGGGATGGCCGCCCGGCCGAGCGCCGCTTCCGTCGGGACGAAGGCAGCGCCTTCGGACGTGACGAGGGCGGAGCCCGCCACGGCGCGCACCATCGTGCTGCAGGCCCGCAGCATCGCCCGCATGCGGCAGCCGGCAAACCGGCGCGCCACGCCAGCGGTGCCCACTTCGGCAAGGAACGCCGGGCCGCCCCCGGTTTTGCCGAGCGCCGCGCCCGTGCCGAAGGCCAGCGTGGCGAGGGCTTCAAGGGCCGTCGCGTCTGATCCCCTGGCTGTGCCGGCATCTGCTGGCATGTAGCGTCCGGGAAGGGCGCTGTTGCCGGTGCTGTTCAGTGACAGCACCGCTCTCGAGGCGGCGGAGGGTATCCGCTTCCCGTTCCCGTTTCCGTTCCAATCCCGGCCCGTGTTGCAGCTTCGTTGCAGCGCGGGCTTTTTTGCGTCTGCTTTTTGCCCGCCAGCGCGTGAACGGGCCGAAGGCTTCGGCTATTCTGTGAGCTTTGCGCCGACGCTCCCGCCCCATCCCTGCCGCACCGGCCTGCCGGTGCCTCGGCGGCCAGGCTCGATCGATGGCCCGTGCAGGCGGACGAGCCGATCCAACCGCCGCGGGAGATGGACCGCCTGCGGGGAAGCGCGGCGCAGCCACACACCACAGGAGATCCCATGAGCCAGCGTCTGCCCACCCTGTTGATCCCCGGTCTGTTGTGCACCCCCCGGCTGTTCGAGGCGCAGCTGACGCTGTTCTGGCAGCATGGCCCGGTGATGGTTGCCGACACCGGCACCGACAGCGATATCGTCAGCCAGGCCCGACGGATTCTGGCCGATGCGCCGCCGCGTTTCCGCCTGGTGGGTCTGTCGATGGGCGGCTATCTGGCGTTCGAGATCCTGCGCCAGTCGCCGGAGCGGGTGGCGGAACTGGTGCTGCTGGACACGTCGGCGCGGCCCGACACCCCGGAAGGGCGGGACAACCGGCTGCGGATGATCCAGTTGGCCGAGCAGGGCGGCTTCGACCGCCTGCCGGCGATGCTCTACCCGAATCTGGTCGACATCAGCCGCGAGCGCGACATGGTGCTGGAAGCGATCGTGACCGGCATGGCCGATGATGTCGGTGCGGCAGCCTATGTGCGCCAGCAGCAGATCATCCTGAGCCGCCCGGATTCCCGGCCGGATCTGCCCCGCATCGGCTGCCGGACGCTGGTGGTGGTCGGTGCCGGCGACCGCCTGACGCCGCCCGAGGTGGCGGCCGAGATGGCTGAGGCGATCCCGGATGCGGACATGGCGATCATCGAGGGCTGCGGCCATCTGTCGCCACTCGAACAACCGAAGAAGCTCAACGCGGTGCTGGCGCAGTGGTTGGCCGGGGAGGGGGCGTTCCGGGTCGCCGCCCGATGAGGGAGGCGCCGTCTTCGTTGACTCCGGGCTTCATCGTCATCCACGGCAATCAGTCCGAGACGCTGCGCGATCTGCTGCGCGACTGGATCGGTGCCTATCCGCTGGCGCCGCTGGAGAACGAGCAGATTCTGGTGCAGAGCAATGGCATCGCCCAGTGGCTGTCGCTGTCGCTGGCCGCCGATCCCGATGGGGAGGGCGGGGGCGGCCTGGGCATTGCCGCCGCGCAGGAACTGCAGTTGCCCTCGCGCTTCATCTGGCAGGTCTATCGTCGGGTGCTGGGCGATGCCCAGGTGCCGGAGCAGGCGCCCTTCGGGCGCGAACTGCTGATCTGGCGGCTGATGCGCCTGCTGCCCGAGGTGCTGGACGAAGCGGCTTTTGCGCCGCTGCGGCGCTTTCTGCAGGATGACCCCCGGCTGCAGCGCCGCCACCAGCTGGCCGAGCGTCTGGCCGATCTCTACGACCAGTATCAGGTCTACCGGGCCGACTGGCTGGCCGACTGGGCGCAGGGGAACGATCAGCTGCGCACCCAGCGCCAGGGCATCGTGCCGGTGCCGGCGGACGCGCAGTGGCAGCCGATGCTCTGGCGTCGGCTGTTGGCCGATGCCGGCCCCGAGGCGGCGGCTGGCAACCGTGCCGCGATCCATCAGCGTTTCATGGCCGCCTGCGCCGAGGCCGACCGTGCGCGTCCGGCCGGATTGCCGCGCCGGGTGCTGGTGTTCGGCATCTCGGCACTGCCGCGTCAGGCGCTCGATGTGCTGTCGGCGCTGGGGCGCTGGTCGCAGGTGCTGATGTGCGTGCAGAACCCCTGTCGGTATTTCTGGGCCGATCTGCTGCCCGACCGGATGCTGCTGGCGGCCAGCCGCTTCCGTCATGCGCGGCGACCCGGAGCAGCGGCGGCCGCGATGCGGGTGCCGGGACTGGACCACGGCCATGCGCTGCTGGCTGCCTGGGGGCGGCAGGGGCGGGATTTCATCGGCCTGCTGGCCGAGCACGACGAACACGAACAGGCCGAGGCGCGGCTGCTGCAGATCAGCCGGCGCGCCGATGTCTTCATCGATCCGGTGCCGGGTGGTGCCCCGACCGCGGCTTCGGCCGCTGCTGGCGAGGAGGAGGGGCCGGATGCGGGGCTGGACAGCTCGCCGCCAGACGGATCTGCCGCTGAGGCGCCCAGCCAGGATGCAGGAGCAGCGTCGGGCCGCCGTGGCACACTGCTGACCCAGTTGCAGCAGGACATCCTCGATCTGGCGCCGCTGAGCGAGACCCGCCAGCGCTGGCCGGCCGTGGACCCGACGCGCGATCAGTCGATCCGCTTCCATCTGTGCCACAGCCCACAGCGCGAGGTCGAGGTGCTGCACGATCAGTTGCTGGCGGCCTTTGCGGCCGATCCCACGCTGCAACCGCGGGACGTGATCGTGATGGTGCCCGATATCCACGCCTATGCCCCGCACATCCAGGCGGTGTTCGGGCTGCCCGAGCCGGACAGTCTGCGCCACATCCCCTTCACACTGGCCGACCAGACGCAGCGCAGCCACGAGCCCCTGCTGGCGGCGGTGGAGTTCCTGCTCGATCTGCCCCAGGCGCGGGTGGCGGTCAGCGATGTGCTGGGGCTCCTGGACGTGCCGGCCGTGCAGCGGCGTTTCGGCATCGAGCCGGCACAGTTGCCGCAGCTGCGGCGCTGGATCGAGCAGAGCGGCATCCGCTGGGGGCTGAACCGCGCGCAGCGGGCGGCCCTCGACCTGGACCATGCGGTCGAACAGAACAGTTGGCTCTTCGGGCTGCGCCGGATGCTGCTCGGCTACGCGGCGGGCGGACAGGGCGCGTGGGCCGGCATCGAACCGCTGGACGAGATCAGCGGCCTCGATGGCGAGTTGCTCGGCCATCTGGCGGCGCTGGTCGAGGCGCTGACCGAAAGCTGGCGCGTGCTGGGCGAGGCCGCGACCCCCGAGCTGTGGACCGAGCGGCTGAGCGCGCTGCTTGCGCGTTTCTTCGATGCCGGCGACGAGCATGAAGCGCTGCTGCTGATGCGCCTGGAGGACAGCCTGCAGCAATGGCGGGAGGACTGCCAGCAGACAGCGATGACGCTGCCCCTGCCGCTGTCGGTGGTGCGCACGCACTGGCTGGGTCAGGTCGAGGATGGGGGGCTGTCGCGCCGCTTCTTCGCCGGCGCCGTCACCTTTGCCACCCTGATGCCGATGCGCGCCATTCCGTTCCGGCAGGTCTGCCTGCTGGGGATGAACGATGGCGACTATCCGCGCACGCGGGTGCCGGCCGATTTCGATCTGATGGCGCAGGACTACCGGCCCGGCGATCGCTCCCGGCGTGAGGACGACCGCTATCTGTTCCTGGAAGCGCTGCTGTCGGCACGCGAGCGCCTTTACATCAGCTGGGTGGGACGCAGCATCCACGATGATGCCCCCCGTCCGCCCTCGGTGCTGGTGGCGCAGTTGCGCGATCATCTGGCCGCCGGCTGGCGCCTGGCCGGGGAGGAGGAGGCCCAGGCCGGGTCCGCGTCCGGGATGGGCGATGCGCGGCTGCTGGATGCACTCAGCACCCGGCACCGGCTGCAGCCCTTCAGCAGCGCCTATTTTCTTGGGGAGCCGGCCGGGCGCCGGCTGTTCAGCTATGCCGATGAATGGCGGCTTGCCTTGCTGGAGGCGCGCCGTCCCGAGGCCAGGGGGGCAAGCGGCTGGCCGCTGCTGCCGGTCTGGGCGCGGGAGGAGGCGCTGGAGCTGTCCGAACTGGCCCGCTTTCTGCGCAGGCCGGTGGCGCAGTTCTTCAAGAGCCGTCTCGATGTACAGCTGGACGAACAGGACGAGGCGCTGCTCGACCATGAGCCTTTCGATCTGGATGGTCTGCTGCGCTGGAAACTGCAGGCCGAACTGATCGAGGTGCAGCGGCACGCGATCGAGGGTGCGCAGTCATCAGCGGCAGGCGCGGGGCTCGCTGGTGAGGATGTGGAAGAACGCCGCAAGCAGGCGCTCGATCGGCAGCTGCAGCGCTTCGAGCGGGAAGGCGTGCTGCCGGTGGGCGCCTTCGGCGAGCTGAGCCAGCAGATGCTGGCCGAACCGATGCAGGCGCTGTTCGGGGCCTATGCGACGCAGCTCGGCGCCTGCCCCGAGCCGCTGCCGGATCTCCGGATCGACTGGCCCGCCGACCCGGCTGCGAATCTGCCGGCCGTGCGTGGGCGGATCGATCGCCTGCGTCGGGGGCCGGGCGGGGAGCGCGTGCGGCTGCTGATCAGCGACCGGGAGCTGATCGATGCCCGCAACAAGAAGGCTCACTACCGGCGCGAGAACCTGCTCGGCCACTGGGTCGAGCATCTGGCCGGGCATCTGGATGGCAGGCCGCTGCGAACCCTGATCATCGGCAAGAACGGTTCGGTGAGCCTGCTGCCGCTGGAACCGGGGCAGGCGCGTGAGCTGTGGCAACAGTTGCTCGCCGCCTGGCAGGAAGGCATGCGTCGCCCCTTGCCGCTGGC
>JBHADS010000307.1:0-2708 GCA_041855185.1 Lautropia sp.
AAGATATCCCCGCCGTAATGGCCGGCGGTGGCCACCAGGACACCCAGCAGCACCAGATCGAAGACCAGCACGAACAGAAACCAAAGGATGATGGCTGCGCCCGAGGCGCGGGTTCGATCGCGGGCCAGCACCGAGACCAGCACCGCCAGACTCAGAAAGGCAAGGCCCATCAGCAGTGCGCTGATCACGAAGCCCGCATAATGAAAGATTGCTTCGTGCCCAAATTGAATCAGCAGAACCACACCCACCGTCGCCAGGCCGGCGAGCATGGCAAGGGCCAGCGCGAGCGCCAGGCCGCAGTATTTGCCCAGCAGCAGCTCGGTGCGGGAGATCGGGTAGGCGAGCAGCAGATCGAGCGAGCCGCGCTCCCGCTCCCCGACGACGGCGTCGAAGCCGAGCAGCAGCGCAATCAGTGGCACCAGATAGATCACCAGACTGACGAGGCTGGTGATGGTGAATTCGAGCGAGCGCAGCCCGACCGTGCCCTGCTGGGCGCCGCCGGCATAGGTGATCACCAGCGAGAACACGGCAAAGACCAGGGCAACGGCCAGCACCCAGCGATTGCGCAGGCGGTCGCGGAATTCCTTGGCGGCCACGGTTGCGATCTGACGGACCTGGATCATCGTGTTCTCCTCGGAAATTCGCGGTTGGCGTGGGGGGACGGGCGCGCTGCGCCGGTGCGGGACGCTCTGGCATCGCTGCCATCATCGGCAAAGAACATGTCCTCCAACGAGGGTTCTTCCACCTGCACGTCGGTGATCGGCAGGCCGGTCTGCAGCAGTGCCTGCAGCAGCGCCATCTTCTGTGTGCGGGGCACCTCGATCAGCAGCGTGGCGGCGCCCGGCTGTTCATCGTCGAGCACTTGGTACGGCAGCGTCCCGAAGGCCGGCGTGAGCGCGTCCACCAGTTGGCGGACGGACGCATCCTGCTCCGCAGGCCGGGTCTGCTGCACCTCGAGGCGCACGGCCATGCGCAGCGGCAGATCGAAGCGATCGCGCAATTGCGCCAGCGTGCCCAGCGCCTCGACCCGGCCGTTGGCCATCACCGCCACGCGGTCGACGCGGTGCTGCAGTTCGGCCAGGATGTGCGAGGTCAGCACGATCGTCAGCCCCTGGGCGCGCAGCTCGGCCAGCGTGTCCCAGAAGAAATGGATCGCCCGTGGGTCGAGCCCGGTGGTGGGTTCATCCAGGAACAGCACCTGGGGATTGCCCTGCAGCGCCTGCGCGAAGCCCAGCCGCTGGCGCATGCCCTTGGAATAGGTGCGCACCGGGCGCTCGCCGGCATCGGCCAGTCCCACGCGGGCCAGCAGGGCCGCACATTCGGTGGTGGGCAATCCCTTCAGCCGCGCAAAGAAGCGCAGGGTTTCCAGCCCGCTCAGGTTGTCCCACAGGGCAACATTCTCGGGTAGATAACCGACCTTCTGGCGCACACGGCGCGCCTGTGGGCCTGCCACCGATTCGCCCGCGATCTCGATGCGTCCCGCGCTGGGCGCCAGCAGGCCGAGCATCATCTTGAACAGCGTGCTCTTGCCGGCGCCATTGTGGCCGATCAGCCCGAAGACTTCGCCCCGGTGGATGTCGAGCGATACATCGTCGACGGCGGTGAAGTTGCCGAAGTGTCGGCTCACGCCGGCAATGCGGATGATCGCTTCGGCCCGGACGGCCGTGGCGGGGGCTTGTCGCCCGGCGACTGCGGAATCAGGGCGCATGGTGCAGGTTCTCCTGGGTTCGTTGGTGCCACGACTGCCAGTCGCGCGGGTTGGGGCGCATCCGCGGATGCTGCTCGACCACGCTGGGCACCCGCAGCACCGGGAACTGCTGGCCGACCATGCGCAGCGCCTGCACGGCGGGACTGGCCAGCAGTAGCCGCACGGCCGGGTAGCGCCAGCTCAGCCGGTCGACCACATCATTGGCTTCATAGGGAATGTCGCCGCGGCCGTCATCGTCGCGGTCCCAGCCGCGGTAGTTGCTCCAGTGATTGCCCCGTGCACCTCCCCAGGCCATGTCTCGGGTGCCTGCATACTTGATCTGCTCCCGGTTGGCGATGAAGTCATTGCCGTCGACCTCGTTGCGCGCCGAGGCCGACAGGTGCACGCCGATGCGGTTGTCGGCGATGATGTTGCCACGCAGCTTGACGTACTCGACATCGTAGATGAACAGCCCGCGCCCATTGCCGACGACGAGATTGTCATCGACCTCGGCATCCTGCAGGGTGCGCAGCATGATACCGTGATCGCTGTTGGACCAGGCCCGGTTGTTGCGGATCACCTGATCGCGCACTTCCATCAATGCCAGCCCGCCCCGGTTCTCCCAGGTGTCATTGTCTTCCCACAGGTTGTAGTAGGAATTCATGTAGTGGGTGCCGTAGCGGCTGTGGTGCAGCCGGTTCTGCTTGAAGATGGCATGGTGCGACACATCGATGTAGAGCGCATCGCGCACGAAGCTGATCTCGTTGCCGATGATGCGTGCGCCCTTGGTGTTGTAGAGCTGGACACCGTTGCCGCGCTGCGCGCTGTCGAAGTCGCGCTTGCCCGTGATGTTGTTGCCGATCACCTGCACGTCGTTGGCTTTCTCGATCCAGAGCCCGAACAGGTTGTAGCTGAGAAAGCAGTTGCGCACGATCGCCCGGTGGGCGCCGGGCTGGATGTAGATGCCGGCATTCTGGGCGCGCAGGCTGCCGCCCGAGTCCGAGACGATCAAGCCTTCGAG
>JBHADS010000308.1:0-3292 GCA_041855185.1 Lautropia sp.
GAACAGATTCCAGTAGCCGGAGGAGATCTTGTTCAGGAAGGACAGCAGCGCGTTGCCGATCAGGCGTATCGTCGGCATCTGATGCAGCTGCTCCAGATCGAAGAAGCGGTTGCCCTTGGTGTAGTCGGCCTCGCCGGCCAGAATCGGCGCGATGAAGTCCGGCACCAGCTCCGGCGCCATCTGCCCATCGCCATCGATCTTGACCATGATCTCCATGCCGTCGTCGAGTGCGGCCTGGTAGCCGGTCATCACCGCACCGCCCACTCCCCGGTTGACGGCATGGCGCACCACCCTTACCCGGGGGTCGGTGCACTCGCGTTCGACCAGATCACCCGACCCTTCCGGGCAGCAGTCGTCGACCACGTAGATCCGATGGACTTCCGGTCCGATGCGTTCGAGCAGATCGAGAATATGGGCCTTGACCTTGTAGCAGGGAATGACGACGGCGACGTTGACCATTTCACAGAGAAAGATGGGTCAGGCCCGAAAACGGCCTGCACAGAACTTCGGAACACCCACGCACCGGAGCACGGCGCACAGAACTGGAACTGTCGGGCCCCTGCGTCATGCCGCAGACCGGATTCCCCGCAAAGACCATCCGAACATTCTAGCCCAGCTCGGCCAGCGAACCTTGCATCAGACCACTGACCCGCCTCACCCGTCGCTGGATCGCCTGCTCGAACATGCCTTCCAGCCCCTCGGGACCGCAGAGGGTGAAGCGTTGGCGGGCTCGGGTGATGGCGGTGTAGACCAGCTCCCGCGTCAGCACCGGCGAAGGCTCGGCCGGCATCGCCAGCACCGCATGATCAAACTCCGAGCCCTGCGCCTTGTGCACGGTCATCGCGAACACGGTTTCCACCGCCTGCAAGCGGCTGGGCGACACCCAGCGGATGGCGGCCGGGTCGGTGACACCGGGAAAAGCCACCCGCAGCCGACGGGTCTGTCCCACGGCGCCCGAGGGCACCGGCAGCGCAATCCCGACATCGCCGTTCATCAGACCCAGCTCGTAATCATTGCGGGTCACGATCACCGGCCGCCCGGAATACCAGCCTTCGCTGGCCGGCAGCAGCCCCTCGGCCTGCAGCCACTGGGCGATCTGCAGATTCAGCTGCTCCACGCCCCAGAGCCCCTGGCGCAGCGCGCACAGCAGCTGGAAGCGGGTGTGTACCTGCAACACCCGCGCCGCCCAGGCGTCCAGCGCTGCCTGTTGCACATCCACGGCAGGCCGATCAGCCGATTCGGAAGCATGCGGCGCAGGCACGACGGTGCGCGTGTCTGGCTTTGCAGCCGCCAGGGCAAGCGTATCGGAGCCCAGCCCGTCGAGCGCGCTGTTCCCGACCCCGTGGGCGACTTCGGCCAGATAATGGGCATAGCCTTCGAGCACCAGCTCACGCAGCTTCGTTCTGGCCGCGCCGGCCACTTCGAGACGGGCGATGTCGGACTCGGCGCCCGCCTGCGCCTCGGTGCGCCGCCACAGCGCGCGCACCGCAGCAGCTGCCCCCTGGTTGACCGCCTCGGCCAGTGCGCCGATGCCGCTGTCGGCCGAGAAACGGTGGCTGTGGCGCAGCATCGCCACGCTCTGATCCAGCGCCCGCCCCTGCGCATCCTGCAGCGCCGTCCCCAGCGTCTCGCCGCTGACCTGCTGCACCCAGGCGGCCGTCCGGGGCAGATAGTGCCCCTGCTGCGCCCGCGCACACAGCTCGCCGAGAATGGCACCGGCCTCCACCGAGGCGAGCTGGTCCTTGTCGCCCAGCAGGATCAGACGCGCCTCCGGCGGCAGAGCCTGCACCACCAGCGCCATCATTTCCAGATCCACCATCGAGGCTTCATCGATCACCAGCACATCGAGGGGCAAGGGGTTGCGCGCATCGTGGCGGAAGCGACGGCTGCCCGGGCGGCTGCCGAGCAGCCGGTGCAGGGTCGAGACCGCGGCGGGAATCGCCTTGCGGATCGCCTCGGGCTCGTCGGCGCCGGCCAGGGGCAGTTTCGAGAGCGCGCCGCTGATCGAACTGCTGAGCCGTGCGGCCGCCTTGCCGGTGGGCGCCGCCAGGCCGATCCGCAGGAATTGCCCCTCCCCCTGCTCGCGGGCAAGCATCTGCAACAGCGCCAGCAGCCGCAGCACGGTCGTGGTCTTGCCGGTGCCCGGCCCGCCGGTGATCAGCCCGAAACGTCGCCGTGCCGCCAGCGCACAGGCGATCTTCTGCCAATCGGTCGGCGGTGCGCGAAGCCCGGCGGGCTGCGGCGCGGACGGGCCGTCCGGCCTTCCGTCGGCCGGCGCGGCAGCCGCGGGCGTCTCCGCGGCGGACGCCGGTGCCGGCACGAACAGGATGTCCAGCGCCCGACGCAGCGCGCTTTCATCGGCCGCGATCCCCGGTTGCTGCAGCCGCGCCAGAATCGCCGCCTGCACGTCCTGCTCGTACTGCCAGTAGCGGCGCAGGTAGAGACGGGGACCGCTCAGCACCAAGGGCGGGCGGGTTGCCGGCTGCGTCTCCTCGGCATCGGCGGGCCCGGTTTCGGCCTGCTGCGACACCCAGTTGCCGGCTGCCCCGCAGGCCGCCTGCCACTGCGCCAACGACAGCCGGCGCAGCAGCTGCGCCGGTGCCGCTACGACCGGCGCCTCGTCGTCCGCGTGCGGCGCAAGCAGTGGTAAGGACAGCGCCTGTTCCGGCTCCTCGATGGCCGCCTGCAGGTCCAGACAGACGTGGCCACGGCCCAGTTGCCAGCTGCACAGCGCGGCCGCCAGCAGAACCAGCGCGGCGTCTTCTGCGGGCTCGGCACCCTCGGCCTGCGGCGCCGCCGAATCGGCCAGAAAACGCGCCAGCTCCAGATCGATGCGCCGCAGCCAGCCGAGCGCCTGCCAATCGGCCAGCAGCGCCAGCATCGGCTGGATCGCCAGGGGCAGAGAGGGCGGTACGGCCGGCTGAGCCTGCTCCGCTTCGGCACGGAAACGGCCTGCGCCCATCCCCGCGACGGCTTCGCTGTCGGATGCCATGTCGCCGAACAAGCTCATCTGCGCCGCTGGCGCGGTGCTGGACCCGGGCGCCTTACCCGCTGGCGCAAGCCTGCGCCCAGCCGTTGATTGCCGATCGCTCATCGCAGCCCCTCCCCGGCGTCGACACCGGCCCCCGGAAGTCGCCCGCCGGCGAAGGCCGCATCGAGTGTCTCGATCAGCGCCCGTGCCGGTCGCGCCTGAAACAAGCCGCCCCCTGGCGCTTCGGTGCCGCGCAGGAACAGGTAGAGCGCACCGCCCACGTGGCGGTCATAGTCATAATCCGGCAGCCGGGTCTTCAGC
>JBHADS010000309.1:0-5592 GCA_041855185.1 Lautropia sp.
CATCCGGCAGGGATGTCCGGGCCTGTGCATCGAGGGGAGCGGCGCACCGCCCAACCCCGATGCGAAGAAGCAGGAGATCACTCGCAGGTACGCGGCGTGATGTTCTTCTCCTTGGCATAGCGCTGGCCGTACTGATCGATCAGCGGCTGCACCAGGGCCGGATCACCCTGATACCAATCGGAAGCCACCTGCCACTTGGCGCCATCCCACTCGGCGATCCGCGCCCAGTCGGTCCCCATGTGGTTGGCGCAGGAGGTCTGGATCGGCCGCAGCACATTGCCGAAGCCCAGCTCGTTCAGGCGCTCCTGCGTCAGATTCAGGTTCTCCATGCCCCACTTCACCTGCTCGGGCGTCATCACCTTGCCCTTGCCGAATTTTTCCTGGGCGGCTCGGATGGCCTCGACCTGCAGCATCGAGATGATCATGCCGCGGGTATGGGCCATCGAGCCCAGCTCTGCCGCGCTCCTGGCGGTTCCCTTGCCCTTGTCGTACAGCTCGGCCTTGACCATGTCATGCACCTTGTCGCGCTCGGCGGTGTTGTGGATGGTCACGGTCTTGTAGCCCTTGGCATTGCGGCCGATGTCCTTCACGTCGTGATCGGAGCCCGCCCACCAGATGCCGTAGATCTTCTCGCGAGCATAGCCGGTAGCCTGCGCCTCGCGGATCGCCGTCGGCGTCATCACGCCCGCCGACCACAGCAGCACGTAGTCCGGTCGCAGCTTGCGGATCTGCAGCCAGGTCGATTTCTGCTCGACCCCCGGCGGCGTCACCGGCAGCAGCGACAGCGTGAAGCCGTCCTTCTCGGCCCGTTTCTGCAGCAGAGGAATCGGCTCCTTGCCATAGGGCGAGTCGTGATAGACCAGCGCGATCTTCTTGCCCTTCAGGCTGCCGTTCTCGCGTTTCAGGATGTCCTGGATGATGGAATCGGCGGCCGTCCAGTAGTTGCCCAGCATCGGGAAGTTCCACTCGAAGACCTTGCCATCGGCCGACTGCGACAGGCCGTAGCCGACGGTGATGATCGGCATCTTGTCCTTGGGGGCCTTGTCACTGACGGCAAAGGTGATGCCGGTGGACTGGGTGTCGAAGCCCGAGGCACCACCGCCCTTCTTCTTCAGGCGTTCGTAGCATTCGACGCCCTTGGCGGTGTCATAGGCGGTCTCACATTCCTCGAAGGAGATCTTGACGCCATTGACGCCCCCCTGCGCATTGACGAGCTTCAGATAATCCTGCTTGCCATCGGCCCAGGGAATGCCCAGCGGCGCGAACTGGCCGGTACGATAGACCAGCAGCGGCACGAATTGCTCCTGAGCCTGCACAACCGGGGCCGCAACCAGACTTCCCACGCCAGCCACCACGGCAGCGGCAGCAACAGCAACTTTTCTGAACGTCATGAGATTTATCTCCTAATCATTGTTTGGGAAGGAAGACCTTCCCTGAACCGGGCTTCTGTGGCCCGTCCACCTGTACTGCCGATGAAACCCTGCTTTCCGATGAAAGCCCGCTTCAGGAGCGCGCTTTCGGATGCTTCCCGTGCCTCTCTGGCCCGCATCAGTGCGGGAAGGGCCAGACACGCAGTTTCTGCCGCGTCGTCGCCCACAACTTGGCCAGCCCGTGCGGTTCGACGATCAGGAAGAACACGATCAGCGCCCCGAAGACCATGTGTTCGAGATAGGTGGCGGTGGCCGTCGACAGCGGCAGCCCCATCCAGTGCGGCACATGGTTGAGCAGCAGCGGCAGCAGCACGAAGAAGGCTGCGCCGAACATCGCGCCGACGATCGAGCCCAGGCCGCCGATGATCACCATGAACAGCAGCTGCAGCGAGCGGTCCAAACTGAAGGCAGCCGGCTCCCAGGCGCCCAGGTGCACGAAGCCCCACAGCGCCCCGGCCACACCGACGATGAAGGAGCTGACGGCGAAGGCCGACAGCTTCGCATAGGTCGGGCGGATGCCGATGACTGCCGCGGCAACGTCCATGTCGCGGATCGCCATCCATTCACGGCCGATCGCGCTGCGCACCATGTTCTTGCAGGCCAGCGCCACCAGCGCCAGGATGCACAGGCACAGCATGTATTTCTCGACCGGGGTATCGACCCGCCAGCCAAAGACCGACAGCGGCCCGGCGCTGACGGAACCGGAGGAGGAATTGTTGGTGATCCAGCCGGCGCGAGTCGTCAGCCAGTCGACGAAGAATTGCGCCGCCAGCGTGGCAACCGCCAGGTACAAGCCCCGGATGCGCAGGCTGGGCAGTCCGAAGATCACGCCGAACAGCATCGCAATCGTGCCGCCACCGATCAGCGACAGCAGCAGCGGCATTCCCTCGATGCGCACCTGCAGGTTGTAGGCCGCATAGGCGCCCACCGCCATGAAGGCGCCGGTGCCCAGCGAGATCTGACCACAGTAGCCGACCAGGATGTTCAGCCCTAGCGCCGCCAGCGACATGATCAGGAACGGAATCAGCACCGCCTGGAACACATAGTCGCCCACGAACATCGGGATGCCGACGAAGGCGATCAGCAGGATGCCCGCCATCGCCCACCGATCCTGCAGCACCGGAAAGATCTGCTGATCGGCGGCATAGGAGGTCTTGAACTGGCCGTTTTCACGGTAAAACATGATGAATGCTCCCGGTTAGCGTCTCAGACACGGTCAATGATCTTGTCGCCGAACAGCCCCTGCGGACGAACCAGCAGGAAGCACAGCGCCAGCCCATAGGCGAACCACGCCTCGATGCCACCACCGACCAGCGGCCCCAGATAGACTTCGGCCATCTTCTCGCCCACCCCGATGATCAGCCCGCCGATGATCGCGCCGGGCAGCGAGGTGAGGCCGCCGAGGATCACCACCGGCAGCGCCTTGAGCGCAACCAGCGACAGCGAATACTGCACGCCGAGCTTCGAGCCCCAGATGACGCCGACCACCAGCGCCACCGCACCAGCCACCGACCAGATGATCACCCAGATGCGGGACAGCGGAATGCCGATCGACTGGGCCGCCTGATGGTCGTCGGCCACCGCCCGCAGCGCACGGCCGGTCTTGGTCTTCTGAAAGAACAGGCTCAGGCAGACCACCAGCAGCGCCGCCACGCAGGCTGCATACAGATCCTCGAGGCTGACGAGCACGCCGCCCTCGAAGATATCCTCCATCAGGAAGATCGGGTCCTTCGGCATCCCCACATCCAGGCTGTAGACCTCGCTGCCGAAGATCAGCGGTCCCAGCCCGTCGAGGAAATAGGCAATGCCGAGCGTGGCCATCAGCAGCGTGATCGGCTCCTGATTGACCAGATAGCGCAGCGCCAGCTTCTCGATCAGCCAGGCGACGCCCACCATGATCACCAGTGCGACGATCATCGCCAGCAGGTTGCCGACGAGACCCGGCTCCATGCCCAGCCAGCCGGGAATCCACTCGGCGAAGCGCGCCATGACCAGCGCCGAGAACAGCACCATTGCGCCCTGGGCGAAATTGAAGACGCCGGACGCCTTGAAGATCAGCACGAAGCCGATGGCGACCAGCGCATACAGCGTCCCCACCATCAGGCCGCCGAACAGAGTTTCCAGAAAAAATGCCATGTGCGACTCCTCAGTGATGGGCGTACAGGAAAACGATTGCGGTTCGCTGACTCATTGCTCTGCCGCCCTCAATGACTGACCCCGAGGTACGCCCGGATCACGTCCTCGTTGTCACGCACCTCCTCGGGTGCGCCGTCGCCGATCTTCTTGCCATAGTCCAGCACCACCACGCGGTCGCTGATGTCCATCACGACCCCCATGTCGTGCTCGATCAGCACGATGGTGGTCCGGAACTCGTCGTTCAGGTCGAGGATGTAGCGGCACATGTCCTGCTTCTCCTCGACGTTCATGCCGGCCATCGGCTCGTCCAGCAGCAGCACCTGCGGCTCCATCGCCAGTGCACGGCCCAGATCGACCCGCTTCTGCAGGCCATAGGGCAACTGCCCGACCGGGGTCTTGCGATAGGCCTGGATTTCGAGAAAGTCGATGATGTGCTCGACGAATTCGCGGTGCTCCAGCTCCTCGCGCTGGGCAGGACCGATGCGCAGCGCCTGCATCAGCAGATTGCTGCGGATCTTCAGATTGCGCCCGGACATGATGTTGTCGAGCACGCTCATGCCCTTGAACAGCGCCAGATTCTGGAAGGTGCGCGCCACCCCCATTTCGGCCACCTGCCGGCTGTTCATGTGACCGAAGGTCTGCCCCCTGAAGGTGATCTTGCCCTCGCTGGGCTTGTAGACCCCGTTGATGCAGTTCAGCATCGAACTCTTTCCGGCGCCGTTCGGCCCGATGATCGAGCGGATCTCGTGCTCGCGCACATTGAAGCTGATGTTGGTCAGCGCGTTGACGCCGCCGAAGCGCAGGCTGATGTTCTGGACATCCAGGATGACATCCCCGATCCGTTTGCCACCCGATGCGGCGGGGGGCGTTGCAAGCGTGTTCACAGCCTGATTCATGCGGCCTCCTGCGTATCCGCCTGGCTTGCCGGCGGGAAGATCCGGGCGTCCTGAATCCGGAGCGTCGCGCTCACCTTGCCGGTGCGCCCATCCTCGAACTTGACGGCCGTCTCGATGAACTGTTCGCTGCGGCCGTCATAGAGCGCATCGATCAGCACGCCGTATTTCTCGGCGATGAATCCGCGTCGCACCTTGCGGGTCCGGGTCAGCTCGTCGTCATCCGGGTCCAGCTCCTTGTGCAGCACCAGGAAACGGGCGACCTGCGTGGACTCCATGCCCTCCTCGGCCGCCAGCCCGGCATTGACCTTCTCGACGCATTCCTTCATCAGTTCCAGCACCTGCGCCTTGCCGGCCAGATCGACATAACCGCTGTAGGGCAGATTGCGCCGCTCGGCCCAGTTGCCGACGGCCTCCAGATCGATGTTGAGGAAAGCGCAGACCCTGTCCCGTTCGTGACCGAAGCAGACCGCCTCCTTGATCTGCGGGAACATCTTCAGCTTGTTCTCGATGTAGTTGGGCGCGAACATCGCCCCATTGGACAGATGCCCGACATCCTTGGCGCGATCGATGATGTGCAGGTGCCCGTCGTGGTCGATCATGCCGGCATCCCCGGTGTGGAAGAAGCCGTCGGCGTCCATCACTTCGGCCGTCGCGTCCGGGCGCTTGTAATATTCCTTCAGCACCGACACGCCCCGCACCAGCACTTCACCGCTGTCGGCCAGCTTCAATTCGATGCCGGGAGCCGCCTCGCCGACGCTGTTGAGCTTGATCCGGCCGTCGCGCTGCAGGCAGACATAGGCACAGGTTTCGGTCTGGCCGTAGAGCTGCTTCAGGTTGATGCCGATCGAGCGGAAGAAGCGGAACAGATCCGGCCCGATGGCGGCGCCGGCGGTATAGGCCACGCGGATGCGCGACAGCCCGAGCGTGTTGCGCAGCGGCGAATAGACCAGCAGATCGCCGAGCGCGTATTTGAGACGATCCATCAGCCCCACCGGCTTGCCATCGAGCAGATCGGCACCGATGCGCTCGGCAAGGATCATGAAGCGGCGATAGAGCCATTGCTCGAAGCGCTTGGCATCCTCCATCCGGATCGACACCGAGGTCAGCATGCCCTCGAACACCCGGGGCGG
>JBHADS010000310.1:0-4767 GCA_041855185.1 Lautropia sp.
ATGCCCGCGCCCGGCAGGCGGACCGCCAGCTCACTATCCAGACCACCGATCTGTTTGCCGCCAGCTTCGGCTGGCCGCTGGCCAGCCGGCTGCAATCGCTGCTGCTGAATGCGATGCATGTCAGCGCCCCGCTGCGCCATCCGCTGGCTCAGCGCTTGATCTACGGCAACCGCTGTCGATAGCAAAGCGCGTCGGCGGCGCTTACGAAGCCTGCCGCTGAATATCCTGACCCAAGATAGGGTTAGAATTGCCGCCAGGGGAGCACCCGGTCACACTGCCACGCCATGTCGCCGGGTGTTCGCCCTGCTACTCGCGCTCCTTCCCAGGATCATCGTCTGCCTCACGCGGTTGCGTTCTGTCTTTCGCAATGCTCTCGACCCCATCCCGCCCTGCGCCCAGCCTGCCTGCCGCGCTGAAGATCGGCCCTTTCCAGCTCCCGCATCGGGCGCTGGTCGCGCCCATGGCCGGGGTCACGGACCGGCCCTACCGGCAGCTGTGCAAGCGCCTGGGCGCCGGCTATGCGGTCTCCGAGATGGCGGCCTCCAACCCGAAGCTCTGGCACAGCGTCAAGACGGCGCGACGCATCGACCACAGCGGTGAGATCGAGCCGAAGGCGGTACAGATCGCCGGCGCCGATCCCGAGATGATGGCCGAGGCCGCACGCTTCAACGTCGACCGCGGCGCCCAGATCATCGACATCAACATGGGCTGTCCGGTCAAGAAGGTCTGCAATGTCTTTGCCGGCTCGGCCCTGATGGGCAACGAGCCGCTCGCCGTCCGGATCATCGAGGCCGTCGTCTCCGCCGTCGATGTGCCGGTCACGGTCAAGATGCGCACCGGGGTCGACCCCGACCGCCGCAACGCGGTGCAATTGGCCCGTGCGGCCGAAGCGGCCGGCGCCGCGATGATCACCGTGCACGGCCGCAGCCGCGCCTGCCGCTATCACGGCCCGGTCGATTACACGACCATCGCCGAGGTCAAGGCTGCCGTCGGTGTGCCGGTGGTGGCCAATGGCGACATCGACTCGCCCGAGAAGGCCCGCGACGTGCTTGCCCGGACCGGCGCCGATGCCGTGATGATCGGCCGTGCCGCGCAGGGGCGCCCCTGGATCTTCCGCGAGATCGATCATTTTCTGGAGACGGGCGAGCACCTGCCCGCGCCCACCTGGCGCGAGGTCCGCGACGTGCTGATCGAGCATCTGCAGGATCATTACCGTTTCTACGGAGAATTCATCGGTGTGCGCTCGGCCCGCAAGCACATCGGCTGGTACCTGGAAGGACTGGCCGATGGGGCGGCAGACGCCGACACCGAGGCGCTGCGTCGCGCCATCAACCAGAGCGAGAACGCCGACGACCAGGTGCGTCTGCTCGAACGCTACTTCGCCGATCGCGCGCCCTTGCTGGATCGCGGCATCGATCAGGGAGGAAACCAACGATGACAAAACCCTCGATGACCATTCAGGAAGCCGTTACCAGCAATCTGGAAAAGTATTTTCAGGATCTGGGCAACACGCAGCCCGGCCTGATCTATGACATGGTGCTGTCGGCCGTCGAGAAGCCGATGCTGGAGGTCGTGATGAAGCAGGCCGCCGGCAACCAGCTGCGCGCATCCGCGATGCTGGGCATCAACCGCAATACGCTTCGCAAAAAACTGACGGCCTACGGCCTGCTCAACGCCCAACAAGGGGGTCACTGATCTCATGTCCATCACAGTCCACGCCAGCGGTGTCGACAAACCCGCCGACCTGCCACCCGCACCCGTTGCCCGCGCCCTGCTCAGCGTCTTCGACAAGACCGGGGTGCTGGAATTCGCCAAGGGGCTGCACGCGCTCGGCGTCGAAATCCTGTCCACCGGCGGTACGGCGCGGATGCTGGCCGAAGCCGGTCTGCCGGTGATCGAAGTCTCCGACTACACCGGCTTTCCGGAGATGCTCGACGGCCGCGTCAAGACCCTGCACCCGAAAGTGCACGGCGGTCTGCTGGCCCGGCGCGATCTGACGACGCACATGGAAGCCCTCGACCAGCACGGCATCGGCCGGATCGACCTGCTGGCCGTCAACCTCTACCCCTTCCAGCAGACGGTGGCCAAGCCCGGCACCACGCTGGACGAGGCGATCGAGAACATCGACATCGGTGGCCCGGCCATGCTGCGCGCCGCCGCCAAGAACCATGCCGGCGTCACCGTGATCGTCGATCCGAGCGACTACGACAAGGTGCTGGCCCAGCTCAAGGCCAACAAGGCCGTCGAAGGCCCGACCCGCTTCGGCCTGGCCGTCAAAGCCTATGCCCACACCGCCCAGTACGACGGCGCGGTCGCCAACTATCTGTCCACCATCCAGGACGATGGCAGCAAGACCGAGCTGCCGGCCACGCTGACGCTGCAGTTCGAGCGTGTGCAGCCGATGCGCTATGGCGAGAACCCGCATCAGCACGCCGCCTTCTACCGCGACCTGCAGCCGGCCGCCGGCGCGCTGGCCACCTACCGGCAGCACCAGGGCAAGGAGCTGTCCTACAACAACATCGCCGATGCCGATGCCGCCTGGGAATGCGTCAAGAGCTTCGAGGCACCGGCCTGCGTGATCATCAAGCACGCCAACCCCTGCGGTGTGGCCGTCGGCACCTCGACGCTGCAAGCCTACCAGCAGGCTTTCGCCACCGACCCGACCTCGGCTTTCGGCGGCATCATCGCCTTCAACCGGCCCGTGGATGGCGATACCGCCCGCGCGGTCTCCAAACAGTTCGTCGAAGTGCTGCTGGCCCCGGGTTTTTCGGCCGATGCGCTGGCCGTGATGAAGGAAAAGCAGAACGTGCGCCTGCTGGAAGTGCCGCTGGCCACCGACAGCAACCGCTTCGACCTGAAACGGGTCGGCGGCGGTCTGCTGGTGCAGAGCCCCGACGAGCACCGGCTGGAGGCCAGCGCGCTGCGCGTCGTCACCAAGAAGCAACCGACCGAACAGGAACTGGCCGATCTGCTGTTCGCCTGGCGCGTCTGCCACTACGTCAAGTCCAACGCCATCGTCTACTGCCGCAACGGCCAGACGCTGGGCATCGGCGCCGGCCAGATGAGCCGCGTCGATTCCGCGCGGATCGCCTCGATCAAGGCCGCCAACGCCGGCCTGGACCTGAAGGGCTCGGTCGTGGCCTCGGACGCCTTCTTCCCGTTCCGGGACGGGCTGGACGTGGTGATCGATGGCGGCGCGACCGCCGTCATCCAGCCGGGCGGCTCGATGCGTGACGACGAAGTGATCGCCGCCGCCGACGAGCGCGGCGTCTGCATGGTCTTCACCGGCGTGCGCCATTTCCGTCACTGACCCATGCGCATTCTCGGCATCGACCCCGGTCTGCGGGTCACGGGCTTCGGCCTGATCGACACCCGGGGCGATGCGCTGCGCTATGTCACCAGCGGCGTGATCCGCTCCGGCGAGGGTCAGCTGCCCGAGCGGATCGGCCGGCTCCATGCCGGCATCGTCGAACTGGTCGAAGAATTCAAGCCGACCGTGGCGGTCTGCGAGATCGTCTTCGTCAACGTCAATCCCAAATCGACGCTGATGCTGGGCCAGGCACGGGGTGCCTGCCTCGGCGCGCTGGTCAGCCGAGCACTGCCGGTCTACGAGTACACGGCGCTGCAGGTCAAGCAAGCGGTGGTCGGCTACGGCCGCGCCAGCAAGGAGCAGGTGCAGGAGATGGTCAAGCGCCTGCTGTCGCTGCCTGCCGCCCCCTCCACCGACGCAGCCGACGCGCTGGCCTGCGCCATCTGTCACACCCACGGCGGTCCGGTGATCGGCAGCCTGGGCCGACGGGTGCGCAACGGCCGGGTCGTGATCTGAGCCCCATCCTGCACCGAGCACTTGCACCGAGCACTTGCACCGAGTGTTTGTGCCGAGCGTTTGCGCCAAGCGCCAGGGTTTTCTCCGGAGGCGGGCTCGGTGCCCATTCGGCCCATTGGCAAAGCCCCTGTCTGCCCGCTAATCTGTCGCATCTCGTGAAATCCGGACCGCGCCGGGCGGAGCATCGCGCCCCCGCAGCCGCAGGCCCGTATCAATGTCCCGACCGCCGAAGGCCGACCATCACGGCCCTCGCCTCGGCCTGCCGCCGGCCCCGCCTGAAGGAAACCGGGAGACGAAAACGGCAGACCGGGAACGCGACCCCTCCCCAGGATCTGCGCCCATGACCGCCCCCGTCACCCGCCGAGACTTCCTGAATGTCGTCAAGGATCTGCAGTATGCCGACACTGAACGACGCGGCTACCTGCTGCTGAAGGTCACACCGGCCGAGGTGCAGGGGCAATGGTGCTACGTCAGCACCGTCAAGGAAGCGGCCTATACGCTCGAGCGCAGCGCGCCGCTGGTCTATCGGGCCTGAGTGCCTGAGCCGTACGCGGACAGCGTTGCCGCGCCTGACAAGGTAGCCACCGGTGCGTGGCGCCTTGCCTGCGCACGGTTCTGGAGCCAGTTCACGGTTCTGGAGCCAGCGCGGCGGCGAATCCGTATCTGAGACGCTCTACAATGCCGTTTTCGGCCCACCCGCTGTTGCTCCCGATACAACAGCGGCCCGCCGGACGGCAGGCACGCGGCTGCCCGGGCCATTGTGCCGCCCGGCTTGCGGGCGTAGACTACTGAGCATTCATCCAGCCTCACTCCGGAGCCCCCTGCATGATCGGTCGCATCGCCGGCACTCTGCTGCTCAAGAACCCACCCGACATCCTGGTCGATGTGCATGGCGTCGGCTACGAGGTGGCCGTGCCGATGAGCACCCTCTACGAGCTGCC
>JBHADS010000311.1:0-4673 GCA_041855185.1 Lautropia sp.
GAAGGCGTGCATCAATCATGAAGAGAGACTCGGTGAAGGGAAGGTGCATCCAGCATGAAGGGAGACTGGGAGAGGAGGAGTGCAGCCATCATGAAAGCTGATTCAATCAATGTAGTGATTCGGCGGCGAATGATCTGGGTCTCGGCGCTGGTGCTGGCCGCCAGCGCTTGCAGCGTGCTGCCCGACTATCGGCAGCCCGAAGCCGCACTCGATGCGCCGCTGGCCCAGGCCGAGGGCTGGCACTTGGCCTCGCCAACTGAGCGTGCGGCAGGGACTGCCGGCACCTCGTCGTCGGAACCCGCCGCGGTGGTTCGCGGATCGAATGCGGCACCGGGCGGCAGCGTTGATGCGGGGAATGCTCGACAGCAGACTGCCGGACAGGCTGGCGCAGATCAGGCGTCTGCGAGTGCCACGGGGGCGAACGGCCAGCCGGACGCTATCCCCGTCGTCGGCCTGCTGTCGGGCAGCACCTTCGATGACCCGGTGCTCACCGGCCTGCTCGCCGAACTCTCGGCCTCCAACCTGCAAATCCAGCAGGCAGCCGCCCGGCTGCGGCAGGCCGAGGCCGTGCTCTCTGGCGCCGGCGCATCGCGCTGGCCGCAACTGGGCGCAAGCCTGGCTGCGCAGCGGGGCAACCGTTCGGGCAGCAGTGGGTCCAGCAGTTCCAGCAGCAATGGCGGCAGCTCCACGAGTGGCAGCAGCGTGCGCAACAGCTTCAGCGCCGGTGCCGACATCAGCTGGACTCCGGATCTCTGGGGCCGGGTGGCTGCCCAGGTCGCCTCCAGCGAAGCATCGCTCGCCGTCGCCCAGGCCGATCGCCGGGCCGTCGAGCTGCAAGTGCAGGTCAATCTGATCCAGGCCTACTGGCGGATGCGCCTGGCTGAGCAGCGCCTGCAACTGCTGACCCGCACCATCGCCTCCACCGAGCGCTCGCTGCAACTGACCCGCAACCAGTACGAAGCCGGACTGGTGGCCCGTGCCGACGTGCTGCAGGCCGAAACCCAGTTGCAGTCCGTCATCACCCAGCGTCATGCGCTGGAACGCAGCCGGGCCACCGAATTGCACGCGCTTGCCACGCTGCTGGGCAAAGCGCCCGCCGCCCTCCGGATTCCCACCGAAACCGCAGCCCTGGCCGATGTGCCGGCGCTGCCCGAGACCCTTTCCATCGATCTGCTGCGCCGCCGCCCCGACGTGCGCTCGGCCGAACGCCAAGTGGCCATCGCCAACGCCAACGTCGGCATTGCCCGGGGCGCCTGGCTGCCGGACCTCAGCTTCAGCACCGCGCTGGGCCTGAGTGCCGACACCTTCGCCGACCTGATCGCCTCGCCCCTGCGCACCTGGTCGCTGGGCGGGCAACTGGCCGCCACCCTGTTCGATGGCGGCACCCGCCGCGCCGCCCTGGCACAGCAGGAGGCCGCCTATGACGAAACCGTCGCAGCCTACCGCCAGCAAGTGCTGACCGCCGTGCAGGAAATCGAGGATGCGCTGCTGGCCCACCGCACCCTCGCCAAACAGAGCCTCGACCAGCAGGAACTCGTCCGCCTCGCCGAAGCCTCCGAGCGCGTCGTCCGCAACCGCTACCAGAGCGGCCTCGTCAACTACCTCGAACTCGCCACCGCCGAACGCCTGACCCTCAGCAGCCGCGACGAACTCCTCAACATCCAGGCCGAACGCCTGAACGCCTACGTCAGCCTGCTGGCGGCGCTGGGGGGAGGGTGGGAGTAGGGGGTTGAGAAACTGCATCAAGGCAGGTGTCGGGATGGTTGGGATCGTTGACGCGGACGGCTTCCGGTGCAACGACTCATGTGGCCATTCAAACTTCCTTAATCCTCTTCTCGTGCGCCCGGGATTGTCTGCGCATGTTTTCTACGGCGGCAACCAGATCGACTTCTGCCTTGGGCGTGGCCCAGCGGGTCCAGAAGGGGATTGTTGCACTGCGCGGTTCGTGTTCAGGCTTGGCCATCTTGATGCGGGTCGGCAACAGAGTGGCATCGCCAACCACCACGGCTTCACCAACATCCAGCGTCGGCAGCACCTCCATCAGTCCTTCCAAGCTTTCTGGCAAGAGCTGCTTGACTACGGCTTGGTCGGTTTTGTTGGTCAAGCGCAGGCTGATGATGTTGCTGCACTGGCTGAGAATAGTTGTACTGACATCCGACGGACGCTGACTGACCACCATCAGGCCCACACCATACTTGCGGCCTTCTTTGGCGATGCGCTCGTAGTTTTCCAGAGCGCGCTTTTCTAGAGGTCCGGTGGAAGCTGCACTGCTTGGCAGGTAGAGATGTGCCTCATCGCAGACGATGACTATCGGGTGGCGTGCACCGCCGTCGTCGCCAGGACTGCTCCAGAACTGGATTTGGTAAATCAGTCGTCCGACCAATCCCACCACCACCGGCATAATATCCGAGGGCACCTCGGAAAAGTCGATGATCTTGATGCCGTGATTAACACTATTGTTGACGTTGCCTGTACCGAGTAGTTTCTTGGCGAGTTCGTGCAGCGCCTCATAAGTCTCGTAGCTCTCCGGTGCTCGATACATGAACGCATAGCGGCGATCGTTCATCTTGGTTTTCAAGCGAATAAGAAAGCGCGAGAGCTTGCCGTGCAGGGGGCCTTTCTCGGTTTTAGGTTCCCCTTTCTTCGAGCCGGTGACATAGTTCTCACCTGTTGGGATGACCTCATCATTTTTACGCTCGAGGGAATCCACCAAGTCATTCAAGCTGTAGGGAATAGGTGTGTCGACCGTGAAACCTTCCAGCAGTTCATGATCGTTAAGCGCATTGATGGCAGCCTTTTTCATCTCAACGACCGAATCCATCAGGGCAAGTGCCTGATTGGGCGCGTTGTCCCCCGAGCGATCTACAAACACCGATTGCATTTCGTCATAGGTTAGCAGCCAGAAAGGCAGGAAGATAGCGGTTTCATCTTTCTTGTTCTTGATGTCGCCAACACCTGCGATGCGGTAATGGGAGGCGAACTTCATGCTCGAATACTCGCCATGTAAATCGAGTACGACGATATTCGCGTGAGGCAGTTTTGCGGACTGCTCAAGGATAGAGGCGACGGTAAAAGATTTTCCTGAACCCGTGCTACCCAATAGAGCCGCATGGCGCTGTAAGAGTTTGTTTCCATCAATGTAGGCGCTGGCCTTCCCATCCAGGGTGTAGGTTCCGAGCATGAGCGGTGCAGCAGCATCCAGCTTGGAGGACGCGCTCAAAATGCCCATGAAATCCTCGAGAGATTTTCCTTCAATGGGAAACACCGGCCGGTTGATTTCAGGCAGGGAAAAAACGGCACGCGTGAAGGTATTCCTTTGTTGCCCGTCACGAGCGCGATAGGTGCCAACCAAACTGATCGAAATTCCGTTTTCTTCTTGAGGTACACCAGCTAGGTCGGGGAATTCTTCGACATCTGTGAAGGTGGTCAGCTCAACCGGATGGCGCCAAACGCGTTCGATGATGCCAATCAACCATTCATCGCCCATCGACTGGATGGCAACCAATCGACCGACTCGCGCCTTTTGCAAGCGTTGACTGTCTGTAACCCGCACGGTGATCCGTGAGGTTTCAACACTACGGACTTCGCCTAGGGATTGTTCTCCGGTAAAACTGAAAATACTCATCACCGCCTTACTCCACAAATTTCTTCAAAAAAACATCCAGCTGCCAGAGCGGCTCTGGCGTCCGTAGTTCATTTCCTTTCCAGTGACAAATAGCCCCTTCCCCATCTTTGAACGCGGCAATCACCTGATGGTGCGCGCGAAGTAATTGTTTAATGTTCTGAGTCGGTTCGCGGGTGACAATGATTGCAGGCATGTCTAAGGCTAGGCGACTCTTGATGACCCCCTGTAGATGCTCATCATTGAATCCGAAACCAATGCACAGTAATGCTTGCGCCTTCGAGAGCACATCATTCATCTCCTCACGCATCTCGTTGAACAGCGTGTTGACCATTGCATCCTGGTACTTGGATGGGCCGGGCACTACAATGGCTCGTTCCGCTGCAGAAACATCGTTGATAACTTCCACTGGTCCGTTATCGGTTATTATCCAGCTGATTGAGCCGTGAGGTTTGTACAGGCGCACTGTCTTACAGGGGCGGTGATCGATCCGGCAGTGTTTTTTCTCTGGCACCTGAAAGCGGTTGTAGTACGTCTGAAATAGTGGACGGGAACGTGGCTCGCGCCGACGAAATCCCGTGAATCCCGTGTCGAGGGGAAGCTTTGCCAGATCGCAGAACAACTCCAGCAAGGTGTCGTAGTTGGTCGTAATGACGTGGATGCTTTCCGCGTTCTGCGGCGCGCCGTTGAACAAACGACATAGGAGGCGAGATGGTGCAAGACGGTCAGCTGCTTTGTCACCCATAATCTTCGTCTCTGCGACGATGGTTTTATCAAGAATCAGCTTCGCGGTTTCCTTGCGTATGGAAGAAACGATTTCTTCCCATTCCGGCCTTCCAACTGGGATGCTATTCAGACCGGACTCGAGATTGGTCTTGATCGCGTTGGATGATTGCGCCCAAAGGTTTTTTGGGCACTGTTGCAAATAGTCGGTGGTGATAAACTTATCATCCCCTTTTGCTGATGGAGCTGCACATGAACCCATTCAAAGGCCGGCATTTTCAGCGTGACATCATTCTGTGGGCCGTACGCTGGTACTGCAAATACGGCA
>JBHADS010000312.1:0-3275 GCA_041855185.1 Lautropia sp.
CGTCGATGCCCCGCTCGCCCAGGCCCACCGAGATCAGATGCTGCCATGCCGGATCATCCTCAACCAGCAGGACTCGCAGGTTTCCCAACGCCGTTCTCAACACAATGACGTACCCAAGTAGCTGTTCCAACCCAAAGAGCCCGCTCTGCCGGCAAGCGCCGGTCCGGGTCCGTCGTCCTGTCGGGAGACCCGGAGCAGAGACTTCGGGGACTTGGGCCGCTGCCGCTGTCCGCCTGTCCGCTGCCTTCCGCGTTCTATCCTCAAACATCCGACACTTGCCCTGAACCCCGACCAGGCCCGCTGAACAGACGCTCCCATGATGCATGGCGCTCACCTTATCCCCAAACCCCGCTCGCTGTCTGGCCGCTTACTGCTGGCCGGTCTGATTTTCGCTACTGCCGGTCCGGCACTGTCGCAAGGACAGCTGACACCGGCACAGCGGGCCACCCGTGCCGTGACCCGCGCCGACGACGAGATGCGGATTCCGCCCACCGATGACAACCGCGTGCATTTCGCTCTGGGGCTGGTGGCCAATGCCTCGCCCGAGTACAGCGGCGCGAGCAAGATCGGCATGGCGCTGGCACCGGCCGGACGGATCAGTTGGCGCGGCTATTCGATCAGCCGTTCGAGTGTGGTGCGCGCCCGCAGCACCCGCAGCACCGACAGTGAAACCGAGACCGGGCTGACCGGACCGATGCTGAGCCTGGACCGCTTCAGCGCGGGCCTGGGGCTGTCACTGCACCGGGGCCGCGACGCCAGTGAGGCGGACGCGGCCAAGGGCATCAAATCGCTGCGCGGCACGCTGATCGGCCGCTTGCGCCTACGCTACAACGTCTCGGAGAACGTGCAGCTGCAGATGCGGGTGGTGGGCGATCTGCTCGGCAGGCAGGAGGGCTACGAGATTCCCTTCGGCATCAGCTGGCAGCATTCCCTGTCGCCGAAGCTGCTGCTGTCGGCCGACGCCGGCCTGACCTGGGCGGATGCCGAATCGATGCGCAATACCTACGAGATCACCGAACGCGAGCATCTGGCCGGCGGGATGCCGCTGTACCGGCCCGGTTCGGGCATTCGGGAATATGGGGTCTCGGTGGGTCTGACCGGCGAGCCGAGCGAGCACTGGGTCTGGGTGGCGCGTGCCAGTCTGGTCTACCTGAATGGCCCGGCTGCGCGCAGCCCGATGGTGAAGACGCGCTGGATGCCGTCGATCGTGACCGGCATCGCCTATCGTTTTGCGCTCTGAGTTTTGCGCCCTGGGCGCCGTCTGGATCAGGTATGCTCGACCGGGGCGCTGAAGGGGCGCTGGCGGGGATTGGGCATGACGGCCGGTGAATCGGTGGAGGGTTCCTCCTCCAGCTTCGGGTCCTCGTCACCGAAGTCCAGCACCAGATAGCCGTCGCTGACCCGCACCTGGCGCAGCGTCAGACGCGCCATCGCCTGCTTGGGATCGGATTCGTCCAGCACCCAGATGGGATGCCGGCTGAGTTCATCGGCCAGCACCTCGGTCAGCAACTGCGCGGCCAGGCGGGACTGGGTGGCCGGCAGACCCTCGATCTGCAGATCGAGCAGCTGCCCCTTGGCGATGAAGAAAGCCCCCTGGGATTTGTCGTACCGTGGGACGCCCGCCACCTGGGCGGTGCCCTGCCCCAGGCTCTGGCCCGCCGCCAGGAACTGGGCATCGAACTCGACGTAGAGGCGTGGATCGCCCTTGCGCATCTGCAGCACCGGGCTGCGCAGCACCACGCAGGCCAGATCCGCCAGCAGGCATTGCCGCCACGGGAAGGAGCCTTCGAGCTGTTTGGTGAGTTGTGCGCCGCTGAAGCGCAAGCTTTGAGGCTGTGCCTGCACACTGCATCCCGCCAGCGCCAAGCCCAGCGTCAGTACAGCCAGCCATGAACGATGATGTGCCCTCATGCGGGCAATCATAGCTCAACCGATGGCGCGGATCATCAATGCCTGTCGGCCGAGCTTGCGCCCCTGCTCTTCGATCTGCAGCGGCATCGTCTGGGCCAGCCAGGCAAAGACCCGCTTCAGGTCCGAGATCGGGAAACGGCCGGAGACCTGCAGACGGGCGACGCTGGGGTCGCAGTGCAGCTGGGTGCTGCTGTAGCGTTGCAGCTCGTCGACGAAGCTGGCCAGATCCATGTCGCGCGCGACGATCAGGCCATCGATCCAGGCGGTCCGGGTGGCATCGACCGGCACCGAAGGCGCCACTTCGCGCTGTGTGAACGAGATGTGACGGCCGGCAGCCACGCGCAGTGCCTGCCCGCCTTCGCGGGCCGGGTGGACATCGGCCGATCCGGAGAGCACGTCGAGCGAGGTGTCCTTCTCCCAGCGACGCACGATCAGGTGTCCGTCCTGGCTGCGCACTTCGCCCTGCGGCGTCTCGACGATCACCGACTGGCCACCGGCGCGCTGACGCAGCAGCACTTCGCCCTGCAGCAGACGGATGCGCAGCACCCCACCCTCATCGGCCACATCCACCGCCGTCCGGGTATTGAGCAGCAGCGACGTGTGGGCATTGAGCGCCACATCGCGCTGCACGCCGACATCGGTCCGGTAGTCGGCGATCAGGCGGCGCCAGGCAACGCCATCGTCGACCAAGCCGGCGGCGGCGATGGCGGCGCCGAAGATCATGCAGCGGCGCATCATCCGGCGGCGGCTGCCCAGATCGGTCTGATTCAGCAGCTGTGTGCCGACGGCAACAGGCAGTGCAGGCGGCTGCTGTTCGGCAGCCTGGAAGGGTTGAAGGAAGGAGGGGGAGGCAAGCGGAGACGGCATTGCGCGGTGTTTTCTATTCTTGATCTGCCGAAATTATCGACCAGCCCCCGGCAGACATCCACGGATCTCGCAGCCTGCGGCCATTATTTACGTGGCGTTTACTTGGCGATGATTCAGTGCCTGTTCACCCCCAATTTGTTGCGACCGGGATACACAGAATCGCAGTCCGAACACATTGCTGAGCACATTGCCGGGGCAGCCACTCCCGATTGCGCCGCTTGCCTTGACTTCAGCACCTTTCAGGGCTCGCGCAGGGGAGCCGCACCAGCAACAGACCCAACCCCGATCCCGGCCACCCTTCCAGGGCTGGTGCAGGGGAGTCGCACAGGCGGGATCGCGCCCAAGGCGCCCTGCCCGGGCGCTTTCAGGGCGCTTTCAAACAGAAGGCTTTTGTCTGCTACTATCATCGCTACTTTATATCAATTCAATCCAGCAGCCCCGAGCGCTGGCCGATTCATCCGGACGACCGCCTCCATCACCGGGCCGACCGCTGCCCC
>JBHADS010000313.1:0-4421 GCA_041855185.1 Lautropia sp.
ATGAACCTGCCGCTGAAGGACGCCAAGGTGGCTGTCCAGGGCTTCGGCAACGTCGGCAGCATCGCCGCCGAACTGCTGCATGAAGCGGGCGCCAAGGTCGTGGCCGTGCAGGATCATACCGGCACGCTGCGCAACGAAGGCGGTCTGAACGTCCCCGCCCTGCTCGATCACGCACGCAACAACGGCGGCATCATCGGCTTCGTCGGCGGCGAACAGATCGACAACGAGGACTTCTGGGACATCGACTGCGACATCATGGTGCCGGCCGCTCTGGAAGGTCAGATCGATGCCGACCGCGCCAACCGGATCAAGGCCCGGCTGGTGGTCGAAGGCGCCAACGGCCCCGTCACCAAGACCGGCGACGAGGTGCTGGCCGAGCGCGGCATCACCGTCGTGCCCGACGTGATCGCCAATGCCGGCGGTGTGATCGTCTCCTACTTCGAGTGGGTGCAGGATTTCTCCAGCTTCTTCTGGAGCGAGGACGAGATCAACCTGCGGCTCGAAGCGATCCAGCTCTCGGCCTTCCGCGACATCCAGCAGCTGGCCGCCAGCAAGTCGGTCTCGCTGCGTACCGCGGCCTACATCATCGCCTGCCAGCGGGTGCTGCGCGCCCGTGCCGAGCGGGGTCTCTACCCATAAGCCGCACGGCCAGCCCGGCAGCTCAGGCCAGTCCTGCGCCGGGCTGTCAGTCAGCTGAGCGGCTCTGGCCCTGTTGCTCCGGCTCCTGTTTCGCATGACGAGAGGCATGCGATCAGGAGCCTTTGTTCGTGCAGCAGACAACGCGGATGGGATGGTGCCTGCCCCGTTCGCCAATGCACGATACGCTGTGCGGCAATCCCGGTGATTTCGGCTGTTCGGAAAGCTCCGGCGAGTGTGCTCAGCAACCCTGGCCCAGCGGCTCTTCAGTCCCGAAGCCTTGATTCCAGTGCCTGCAGCCGGCTTTGCAAGGCGCTCACGCTTTCTTCCAAGGCCGCCACACGCAGACGCAGCGCTTCCGTCTCGGCCATCCCGTTGCCCGCCAATGTCTGAGCTGCAGCTGGATCGGCATCCGTCACAGCGGCAGCGCCCTGCGCCTGGGCATCGGACAGCAGGTGCCGCCAGCGCTGCTCCCGCTCGCCCGGCTGCCGGGCGATTCGCTCGACCAGCGCACCGGCCGTCCGGCCGCTCAGCTCATCCAGATAGGCTTCCACCGACGAGGTGTCGGCGAAGTGGAACAGGCGATCGACATGCGCGCGCAGCTCGGCCGGCGTCTGTGGGCCACGCAGCATCAGCGTCGCCAGCAAGGCGGCCGATTCGCTCGGAATCTGCAGCACGCGGTGCAGATTCTGCTCGTAGCGCATCGCCCGGCCACCACTGGATTCGATCACCATGCCCCGCCGCCGCAAGCCTTCGAGCGCACGCAGCAGATCGGACTCGCTCATGTTCATCACCGGATCGCGGTTGCTGCGCTGATTGCAGCCCGCCAGCAGCGAGTTGACCGTCATCGGATAGCTGTCGGGCACGGTCTTCTCTTTTTCGATCAGCACCGCCAGTGCCCGCGCTTCGTGAAGGGAAAGGGGTTCGGGTTGCCGGGGCTCGGTCATCGGCTTGCTCCATAGAAAAGCGTGAAAGGATACCCGTCGGGGATGGCTATTGTGAGCCCAGCCTTCCGACGCTGCCAAGCTCGGGAAAAATCGCCCAAATGGCCTGCGCCCCGGCATACTGCAGAATTCCCTATCGACAGGCAGGAGACCCCATGACGACCCGCGCGCTGACATCCGACGCCCATCCGGCAGAGCATGACGATCCGCATTGGCTGCTGGATCTCCGATCCATCCGGATGATCGAGAAGCATTGGCTGGAGGAAACGCCAGCGGGTGCGCTGATGGCTTCTGCCGGGGCTGCCGTGGCCGATGTCGCCCTGCGCATGTGGCGCGCGATGTCCGCCGATACGGTGGTGGTGGTGCTGGTTGGCCCCGGCAACAACGGCGGCGATGCGCTGGTGGCTGGCAAACTGCTGCTGCAGGCCGGACTGGAGGTGCGCGCCGCCGTCTATCCGGGCCTGGAGAGAACCCCGCCGCGGGCCGGTGATGCGCGCCGTGCCTGGGTGGCCTGGCGTTCGGCCAGCCAGGGTTTTCATGCGCTGGATGAGGTGGCGGGCTGGGTGGACGAGGCGCCTGTGCTGCTCATCGACGGGCTGTTCGGCATCGGCCTGCAACGCCCCCTGGAGCCCGCGCTCGCCGAGCTGGCCGACCGGCTGCGCGGAGCCCAGGTGCCGGTGCTGGCCATCGATGTGCCCAGCGGGCTGAACGCCGACACCGGCGCAGCGGTGAGTGGTGGCGCCGTGATATCGGCCTGCCGGACCGTGACGATGATCGCCGACAAGCCCGGGCTGCACACCGGGGCCGGTCTGCTGCATGCCGGCGAAGTCTGGCTGGCGCCGCTGAGCGTCGAGCCGCCACAGCCTCCGGTGCGTCAGCCGTGGGCTCAGTTGCTGGATGCGCCGGCCACGGCCGCGATGCTGCCAATCATCCGCGTGGACAGCCACAAAGGAGAGGCCGGCGATGTGCTGGTGGTCGGCGGACGACTGGGGATGGCCGGTGCGGCGCGCCTGGCGGCAAGAGGCGCCCTGGGTGTCGGCGCCGGCCGGGTCTGGATCGGGCTCGATGCCGAAGAGGCGCTCGATGGGGACAGCGGCACCCCGGCCGACCCAGTCCGCCCCGAGATCATGCAGACCTTCTGGCCCCGGTCGACCTCGGCCGCTGACGGAGGGGTCGCGCAGGCACTGCCCGGCCAGCAGCCCGTCCTGGTGGTGGGCTGCGGGCTGGGTCAGGATGTGCAGGCTTGCAACTGGCTGGAGCATGCACTCGCCACCGGGGCGCCTCTGGTGCTCGATGCCGATGCGCTGTCGCTGATCGCCGCGCACCCTGCCCTGCTGGGCGCAGCAGCGGCGGATGAAAGCGCCGCAGAAGAACCGGCGGCCGCCCGCCCCCAGGGCGCTGCCATCGATCCTCCGGACGAGCGGCAGATCGCGCTGCCGATGAACGCTGCGGGCGCCGAACAGCCAGCAGCCGGAGAGGCGCCCGAAGGCGCCGAAAACGAAGCCCCCCAAAGCGCGGCACCAGCAGCGAAGGCAGCGCCCAAGTTCCAGACGGACGACGCTGCGCCATCCCTCGGCTCGGAAGACTCCGTCGAAGCGCCTGCCGAAGCCCCCGAGGTCGACGCGCAAACCGAGGTGCAGACCGAGACACAAGCCGCGACTCAAACGGCCTCAGCCCCCGACACCTTGGTCCAGGCTGCGGACCCGGCCCCGGCCCCCGACACCTCGGTCCAGGCTGCAGACTCGGGCAGCGATCCGGCCGCCAACGACCGTCTGCTGCCCCCCGCCGATGCAGCGGCTTCGACACCCAAGCCCGAACGCAGCCCGCACCCGGCGCCCCGCCGTCCAGCGCGCGCCCGCAACGACGATGGACGGGGCACGCCACCGGCCGTCGAGGCCCGTGGCAAGCGAAGCATCCGGATTCTGACCCCGCATCCACTGGAAGCGGCGCGTCTGCTGAACGACAGCGTGGCACGGGTGCAGGCGGACCGCATCAAGGCCGCACGCGCCCTGGCCCGCCGCTTCGATGCCGTGGTGGTGCTCAAGGGTGCGGGTACTGTCGTGGCACAACCCTCGGGACACTATGTGATCAACGGCAGCGGCCATCCGGTGCTCGGCACGGCCGGCTCGGGCGATGTGCTGGCCGGCACCATCGGCGCGCTGCTGGCCCGCCTGCTGCGGGCCGGTGTACCCGCAGCCGAAGCCGGCTGGCGCGCCAGCTGCATCGGTGTCTGGCTGCATGGCCGCGCCGGCGAGCTGCTGGCCGGGCAGCGCGGCCCGAGCGGCGTGCCGGCGGCTGCCTTGGCCGATGCCTACCCGGCAGTCTGGGCCGAGCTGCGGCACTGGGACACCTGATCGACGGCAGGGCCAGTGCCAACCAACCCGCCGAAACTGCTCGAACGGCCGAAACAGTCGGGACGCCCACCCACCGTATTGGGCGTGGGTGAACGGGCTGTCATGACGGGCAGGCATCCTCCTATCCACTGTACCTGCCTGTATGGACAAAGGCGCACGGTGGGTGCTCCAGCGTGGCTTTTATTCAGCGGGCTTCCTTCAGGCGGCCGCGTTCGATCTCCAGCCGGCGGCCGCAGCGCGCCGCCAGTCGGGGGTCATGCGTCACCAGCAGCAGCGTCGAGCCCAGATCGCGGTTCATTTCAAACAGCAGATCGATGACCCGCTCGCCGGTGGCATGGTCCAGGCTGCCGGTCGGCTCGTCGGCGAACAGCAGCTTGGGCGACGGCGCAAAGGCCCGCGCCAGCGCCACCCGCTGCTGCTCGCCCCCGGAGAGCGTGCGCGGATAATGGCCGGCCCGCTCGCTCAGCCCGACGCGGGCCAGCAGCCG
>JBHADS010000314.1:0-4667 GCA_041855185.1 Lautropia sp.
ACCCTTCGGCACATTGCCCGCGGCCTTCGAGGCATCGCCGGCGCAGGGCGCCGCGGCGAGCCAGTCGATCGGCCAGTCGGGGCGCAGCCCGGCCCAGTCGGGGGCGGGCTGGCGCAGCAGCCGCGGCAGCCGCTGCAGAAACTCGGCGCGGGGCAGCTCACGTCCGCCGAGGCTGCCGAGATGGCGGGTGGATTGCTGGCAATCGACGATCTCGAAGCCCTGTTGCTGCAACAGCCGCATCAGCGCCGCAAAAGCGCATTTGGAGGCATTCGAGCGGCGGGTGAACATCGATTCGCCGAAGAACATCCGGCCGATGGCCACGCCATAGAGTCCCGCGATCAGCGCAGGGCCGGGTGCCGACTGCGTCGGGCCTGCCGGAGACGGGCAGGCATCGCTGCGCGGGGCATCCGATGCCGGGGCGCCACATGCTGGAGCAGTCGCCACGGGAGCATCGTGCGGCGGGGAGGCCGCCGCGTGCTCCCAGACCTCGACCGAATGGGCCAGACCCATCCGGTGCAGCGCGCAGTAGGACTGGATGATGTCTTCGGTGATCCAGGTGCCGCCGGCTTCGTCGCGGGGGGCGGCGCAGGCGCGCATCACCGGCTCGAAGGCCCGGTTCAGCGTCAGCTGCCAGGGGGCGATGCCTTGCTGCTGCTGGCGGTGCAGTTGCTGCAGCAGCCGGCGCAGCGAGCGGGCGGGCCGGAACTCCTGCACGAAGACCACCATGCGGGGATCGGGCGACCACCAGAGCACCGGCTGGTCATCGCTGTACCAGGGGAACATGCCCTGGGTGTAAGCCTCGATCAGCCGTTCGGCACTGAGATCGGCGCCCAGCGCGATCAGGCCCGGATAGCCGGGCACGTCGTGCACGGGCGGCGGCAGGGGGCTGTGGGGATCGACCCAGAAACGCTTCATCGGCACGGCTGCCAGCGCAGGCTGGTTCTCCTCCTCGTCATGAATCGTCCGAGCGCGGATAGGGCTCGGAGGGTGGCGTTCCGTAGGGTGGCTTCAGCGCGGCCTCGTGGATGCCGAAGTTGCCCTGCCTGCGGTCGGCGAGGAACCAGCGCAGGGTCGTCGACACCGTGCTGAAGGCGATCTCCGGCCACGGAATCTCGTCTTCGGCAAAGAGGCGGGCTTCCAGACTCTCGACGCCGGGATCGAGCGCCGGCGTCTTGAGGCGCGCGCGATAGAAGATATGCACCTGCTCGGCATGGGGCACATCGATGATCGAGAAGATCCGGTCGATCTCGGCGATGGCGCCGGCTTCTTCGAGGGTTTCGCGCAGGGCGCCGGCAGAGACGTTCTCGCCGATCTCCATGAAGCCGGCCGGCAACGTCCACAGGCCGTGGCGCGGCTCGATGGCCCGGCGGCACAGCAGAATCCGGTCTTCCCAGGTGCAGACCGCACCGGCCACGATGCGCGGATTGACGTAATGAACCGTCTGGCAGACGGTGCAGACATCCCGAAGCCGGTTGTCACCGTCCGGCACGATGCGTTGAATCGGGTTGCCGCAGGCAGAGCAGTATTTCATGTGCACGAATGTACGCCAACCGGCAGGAGTTGCAAGAGGCGGTGCGAGCGCCAACCTCAAAGCATAAAACAATGAAAGATTTCACGGGGCGCTTGCATTCGGGATTTGAGTAGGGCTATACTTCTTTTCGCGGGGTGGAGCAGTCTGGCAGCTCGTCGGGCTCATAACCCGAAGGTCGAAGGTTCAAATCCTTCCCCCGCAACCATCGACATCTATCAGCCCCTGAGACTTTGGTTGCTCCGGGGCTTTTTTTTATTCCTCGTTTCCGGAATACACGTTGCTGTTGGCGTTGCTGTCGGCATCCCCGATTCGAGGGCCGAGCATGAAGGTGGCGCGATGCGGCGCGGAACCGCCTCCCCCGGGAGGGGGCGCGTGGGCGGACTGTCAGGACAGGACGGGCGTGATGAGGGAAGAAGAGCAGTTTCGGCGGTTTCGTGGCGAGGCGCAGTCGCGTGGGCAGCGCCTTGTGAGGACGGCACTGGTCTTGCTGGGCCTGTGGGCGGGGGCAAACACGCCGGTCGCGGCGCAGGATGTCCCGGCCCCAGTTCCTCTCCCAGACCCGATCTCGGTCCCAGACGCGGACTCGGTCTCAGTCCCGAACTCGAACCCGGTCCCAACCCCAGATCCGGTCTCAGTCCCGGACCCGGTCTCAACCCCAGATCCGGTCTCAGTCTCAGACCCGGATTCGGCCCCAGAGCCAGTCTCAGTCCCAGTCCCAGACTCGGATGCGGTCCCGCCGGTGTCGGACCTTCCGGAGTGGGGGGCGGATCTCCCGGAAGAGGGTGCGGAGCCGCTCGCCGGGCAGGCCGATGGGGGGCCTGCGAAGGGCGGCGGAATCTCCTGCCGTCCTGCGGCTGCGACGCAGCTGCGCTTCAAGATCGACAACGATGTGGCGACCGGCCAGGATCACGGCTACAGCAGTGGGCTGATGCTGGAGGTGGCGGCACGGATGCCGGCGCGTGACGGGCTGTCGGCTTCGGACGAGGGCGGCTGGATGTGCCCGGTCTGGCGCCTGCTGGGTGGCGGGCAGATGCCGACCGAGTCGGTGTCCTTCCGGCTGGACCAGAACCTGTATACGCCCGAGAACAGCGCGGCCCGCTATCTGATCGCCAACGATCGTCCCTATGCCGCGGTGCTGATGGCGGGGCTTGCCGGCACGCGGCTGTCGCAGGGGCAGTGGGTCCGCAATGAGCTGCGGCTGGGCTGGGTCGGGCCTTCGGTGCGGGGTGAGGCGTCGCAGAACGCGGTGCACAAGCTGATCAATGCGCCGCGTTTTCGGGGCTGGGCGCATCAACTGAAGGATGAGCCGCTGTTCGAGCTGGCACAGTACCGGGTGAAGCGCTGGCAGCCGTGGGCGGCGGATACGGATCTGCTTTTGCATTGGGGCGGCCGGCTCGGCACCTTGCAGACCAGTGCCTATGCCGGCCTCGAGTGGCGCTTCGGTCCGGATCTGGTCGACGATGGCGGTTCGGCGCCGCTGCGTCCGGGAGCGAACGAACCCTCGGAGGTGCTCTGGCATGCGCCGGGCCCGGTGCGCTGGACCACCTTCCTGACGGCCGGTGCCCGGGCGGTGGCCTGGGATCTGACGCTGGATGGCAATGTCAGCCACGACAGCCACCATGTCGAGCGCCGGCCGCTGGTGTTCGATCTGGGCGCCGGGGTGACGATGCGCTGGGAGCGTTGGGCCTTGCAGTTCATGTGGGTGCTGCGTTCGCGCGAGTTCGACGAGCAGCGCAATCCGCCTTCCTTCGGCTCGTTGCAGATCGCCTATACCTTCTGAGCCTGCCTGTTGTCATCGTGCGCGATTTGTATCTTCGGCCGGGACTTAAGGTAGAATGCGGTAATTCTTCGGCCGGCAAAGCATCACGGGGCGCGGCTCTTCGCGTTTGATGCCCGTGGTTGCCGGTTTCATGTTGCTGTCGCATGGGGCGTTGTTCCGGGCCGCACGATCGCTGATCGATGCGTGTTTTCCCGTTCAACCCAGTCGCTCGCTGCACGTCGATGACGCGTGGGGTGGGCCCCGGCAGAGGCAGGGCAGTCCCGGGATGGATACGGCAAGCGCCGAGACCCTCGCGCTGCCTGCGTGACGGCAGGGCATGGGCACGTGCGGCTTCAATGCCGTGTCGATCCGTTTCAATGCATTGTCCGGGTGCTCGTCAGCGCCTGGGGTCGGTCTGCTTTCTTGCGGCGTTTTTATTTCTTGTCATCACGGTCGACTTGATGAATACCTCTGAGGTGAAACGGGTCATCGAAGGCGCGTTGCTGTGTGCAAACAAGCCGTTGACCGTGCCGGAACTGCGTCAGCTGTTCGCCGGCGATGTCGACATCGGAGCCGATTCGGTGCGGGGCATCCTGGAAAGCCTGCGCACCGAGTGGACCGAACGCTCGCTGAATCTGGTGTCGCTGGCTTCGGGCTGGCGCTTTCAGAGTGCGCCGGACATTGCACGCTTCGTGACACGGATGAACCCGGAGAAGCCGCCGCGCTACTCGCGGGCGGTGCTCGAGACGCTGGCGATCATTGCCTACCGGCAGCCGGTCACGCGGGGCGACATCGAAGAGATTCGGGGAGTGACGGTTTCCTCTCATATCATCAAGACCCTGGAGGACAGGGGCTGGATCGATCAGATCGGTGTGAAGGATGTGCCGGGCAGACCTGCGCTGTTCGGCACGACGCGACAGTTTCTGGATGATCTGAATCTGAGCGCGCTTTCGCAGTTGCCGCCGCTGAACGATGATGCGCTGCCGGCCGATGTGCTCCAGGCGCTGGTGGTGCCCGACGAGACACCGCCGGAAGCCGAGGCGCAGACAGCCGAGGCGCGGGGCGAAGGAGAGGCGACGCCGGGTCCTGTCGATCAGGCCAGTGTCGATCAGGTGGCTGAAAATCAGTCGTCTGTCGATCAGGAGACTGATCATCAGGGCGTCTCTGATGGTGTCGAAACAGTTGAAACCGAGAATGCCTCGGCCGGCAGTGCCGGTTTGAAGGCGGATGGCATGGCGCAGCAGGCGCCCGAGGCCGTCGACGAGGTCGGCTCCGACCCGGCGGCGGATGAACGTACCGCAGCGGAGGCTGTGGGAAACGCATAATGATGTGGCAGTTGCATGGATAGCACGCAGCAGAAAGACAGCGCAGTGGCAG